>JAZHDE010000151.1:0-21419 GCA_036584515.1 Candidatus Cloacimonadota bacterium
CCCTGGATCCTGTCCGGGATAAACAGCGCAATCTCAAGCTGGCTGAACAGAGGGGCTATAGCTATAATGATAGCTTTGAACCGGCGGTTTTCCTGAAGCTTTTCAATCTCTTGCATGAGCGTAAGGAAAGAAAACTCAGCTTGTCACTTGACAAAATGGAGGCCTTCTGCCGTAGTCTGCACAGCTTGGGTCTCTTGCACCAAAGAAATGTGCTTCTGGAAGATAGGATAGTGAGTGCTTACCTCTTTCTGGGTTCAGGCACGGGTACTGCTTATCTGCTGTATCTGGCTTCCAACCCGGAAGAAATGACAATGGGAGTGAGCTCCTGGCATACTTTGAGGTTGCTGGAAGACTTGACCGGACAATACGATAAAGTGGATTTCTGCGGCGCAAACATCCGGGATGTCGCTCGGTTTAAGGCGGCTCTGGGATTACAGCTGGCAGTTTTTTTTCAGATTGAACACGGCTCAAAGCTAATCTGAGCCGTTTATGAGGTATGATGGAGAAGATTTTAATTTTGAAGGGCGGAAGATCTCCGGAGCGGGATGTCTCGCTCGTGAGTGCTACCGCTGTTGCTGAAGAGCTGGCCAAGCTTGGCTACAATTGTGTGGAGCTTGATCCGGCGGATTATCCCAAATTGAGGGAAATGCTGGCGGCAATTGCAGAACAAGATCCTGCTTTGATCTTTAATGCTCTGCACGGTGGGGCAGGAGAGAATGGAGAGCTTCAGGCAGTGTTGGAAATGACAGGCTGGCGCTTCACCGGTTCTGGCAGCAAAGCCTGCATGATTGCTATGGACAAGTATATCTCCAAGCTTTTGGTCTCGGAAGAAGGGATTCCTGTGCCGAAAAGCATTCTGATGCGTTATGACATGCTTCTGGATTATAGCGATCCAGCAGATTATCAAGGCTTTATCGATCGTTTGTCACTCCCTCTGATCGTGAAACCTGTCGATGCCGGTTCTTCGGTAGGGATCTCTCTGGTGGAATCCATTGACGCTCTGAAGCCGGCCGTGGACGAGGCTTTTCAATACTGTTCTCAAGTTCTTCTGGAACAGTATATCCCGGGAGCAGAACTCACAGTGACAGTTATCAACGGCAAAGCCATGCCCGTGGTCGAGATCAGGCCTGTAACGGGATGGTATGATTATCGGAATAAATACACAAAAGGCAAGACCGAATACATCGCCCCTGCGGAATTGCCCGAGGAAATCTCGGAATTGCTGCAGCTCTATGCGGAACGGATCTGGCTGGTGATGGACTTACGGCAATATGCCCGAATAGATTTTCGCTACGATGGAAAGAAGGTCTGGTTTCTGGAAGTAAACACTCTTCCGGGCATGACTTCTCTGAGCCTGACTCCCATGGCAGCACGTGCTGCCGGCATGAGTTTTGGCGACTTGCTTCAAACGATTATATTATCTGCAAATAGCTAAGTTTTCATGGAGGTTACAATGAAGACACTTTATACAGCGCTAATCCTGCTGTTGATGGCAAGCCTGCCGCTTTTAGGGCAGGTGAACACGATGACGGCAAGCTTCAATCCGTCCACCGTGCAGGTCAATAGCTTCAATACTGCCAGCTTTGATCCCACTTCTCCGGAGTCTCAGCCTATCCTGACCACTCTTACCATTCAGAATAACAGCTCAGAAAGCTATATCTTCAGGATGAAACTCACGGTCAAGTGGAACGAGACCACCCTCACCAATGCCGAATTCCGCTCCAAGGAAGCTATTGCGGCAAATGGTATCTACTATCCGCTCACCAATAGGGATCTGATCACCACCAATGCCAGCTCGCACTTTGATGAGATTGGTGTGGGCGGGATTTCGCTGCAGGACGTGATCGAAAACAGTCCCGTTCTGCGTCGTGCGGTTTTGGCGGGATTCTTCCCGGATGGAACTGTGAGGTTGGAGATTCAGGTAAGACCGGATGAAACGACGGCTACTTATGGTGCTCCGGCTGTCTTCTCGATTATTGTTCGCAATGCCGGTAACATAAGCCTGGTATCTCCCGGAGTGCCTTTGGGAGAGGATATCCCGGTGCTGTCCACCAATCCGATGAGCTTCTTCTGGAATGCTATCAATACAGAATTCAACCAGTACTATCTCAATATTCTGGAGTTTCCTCCCAACGTCGTGCCGACCGTCAATAATGTGGAGGCAATGGGACAACACTTCTGGCCTCTGACGCCTACGCCTGTGACCGGCGGTGCCTACTCAGAATTCATTCCCTTTGTGCCGGGAAATTACTATGCTTGGCAGATCAGCACAACCTTGTACACTGAGACCAATCCCTACACCAGAGAGAGGGATCAGAGCAACCTGACGAGCGCATGGTATGTCTTCCGCTTTGCCCCCGAGGATCAGAGCTCCCCCCTTACCATCAATGAGCTCCAAGCCGCTCTCAGTTCTTTGGGAAGCCCGGCTATCGAGGCAATCTTCAGTGGTGGATTTGCTCCCATCGGTGTGATCCAATCCGAAGGACAAAGCCTGAGCGGAGAAGAGGCCATCAATCTGATTCGCAGCCTGATAGGCCGTAACGTGACAATCGACATACGGAACTAAGGAGAGACAGAAATGAAACGTATATTACTTGTAGCTATTCTTGTGGCTCTGGCTGCCGGATTGGCAGCTCAGTCTGCAGTTGCATACCTTTCTGCCAATCGGGGCAGAGTGGATCTCTATCGGCAAAACAGGCAGGTCAGATACCGTGCCGGTGAAATGCTGCGCCATGAAGATCAGATCCGCACCGGAAACGATTCCTATGCTGCCTATAGATTTATCGACGGCTCTTCTCAGATCAGGATATTCTCAAATTCCAATGTCCGGGTCCGAGCTGCAGTCTCAAACGGAACCCTGGCCAAGAATACCACCGTTACACGCGGAAGAGTTCATAGCAACGTGAGCCGCAATACCGGCAGCTTCCGGGTGGAAACAGCCACCACTGTGGCTTCCGTGCGTGGTACGGAGTTTCTGACCGATGTGGATGAAGAAGAAAACAGCCGCTTCATCGTTGTCGATGGCACCGTGGCAGTCACCATCAAAGCCACAGGAGAAACGCAAATGGTTGGTAGGGGAAAGACTGCCATAATAGATAGAGACGGAAACGTCGAGGTCGGAAACAGCAGTGAGGAAGATCTGGAAATGTTGGCAGCAGCAGCTGATGCAGCAGGGTTCCAGCCTACCATGCGCACCATTATGGTACCAGTTCAAAACGAAGCCGGACAGATTAAATACATTGAGATCAGATACTAGAATCTGTCTGCTAACAACCCCAGACTTTGTGAGGTAATTATGAAAAGAATTCTGGCAGTTATTGCCTTGGTTATGCTCCTATCGAGCCTGGCATCTGTGTCTATAGATCACTTCTCTCCGGGGATCTACGTTTTTGGAGCTGATGTTGAGATCAGGCTGAACGTTATCTATGGGGCCGAAGAAGTGAGCAGCATCATGCTCAAATGGAAGCGAGCGGGTGAAGAAACCTGGCGCGATGAAGAAATGAGCCTGGAAGCGACCGGTTCCTATTGGTATGTGACTCAGCTCAGAGCCCGTGATCTCCAAGACTATGATGTGGAATACTACTTTGAGGTCCAGCTTCTTAGCGGTAATATCGAAAACATCCCCACTTTGGATGGCTTGGAGCCCCTCTATCGGCTCAGTCCCGGCTCCGTGATCGGCACTCGTTCCGATCAATTCATTCTGCTGAGTGATGAGCCCAATCCCAGCCAGGGAGACGAATACATCCTGGCAGTTTCATATTTTGATCTGATGGACAGGATAGATCTGAGCTCCATCCGCGTCTGGGTGGGTGGCAGAGACGTCACTAATCGCGCCACCATCACCGAGAATGCTCTGATCTACCGCGACCCCAATCCCATTCCCGGCAGCCGACGCGCTCAGGTGACAGCTCTGGTGGATGAACAACAGGTCTATTCCCCCATTTGGACCACGGAAGTCCCTCACAATCCTCACCGTCCATTTCTTCCCCTCAATCTGAGAGGGAATTTCAACCTTGCCACAAACGTGTATAGCCTCAATGCAGATGGAGACACCGATTCCTTCTTGGAACGAAGCGATGATGCGACTGCAATGCTCGATCTCTACAGCACTTATGGCATTCTAAACACCCAGGCAAACTTCCTGATCTCCACTCTGGAAGATTCCGATCTGCAACCGGTCAATCGCTACACCTTTGGTCTGCAGCTTCCTGTCCTGGACGTCTGGTTGGGAGATTACAGCCCCAATCTGAGTAGCTTCACCATGGCAAACCGTAATGTGCGTGGCCTTAATGCCAAGCTGCACAGCCGTTTTCTCAGTCTAGAATGGGCGCATGGCGAAATGATTCGTGCCACAAAGGACACCTTTTTGGATGGCACAGATACCGAGCGAACCCTGGGTACATTCAAGCAGGAAGCCATCGGTGCCAGATTCCAGATGGGTAATAAAGAAAGAATGCTGCTGGGTATAACCGCCAGCCGCAACCGGGACATCATCAGTTCTCTGGATCCGGAAGACTATTCCTACACCGATCCAATCAGCGGAGAAACCATCTTCACTGCCAAGCCCAAAGACAACGCTGTAATAGCTGTTGATATGCGCTTGAATCTGCCGGAACAGCTCTTCACCGCCGGAGGCGAAATTGCCGGTAGCTTGCTGAATAACAACACTTTCGATCCTGCTTTGACCCAGGAAGAGATCGAAGAATACCTCCCCGAAGACCTGCCTATCGATATTAACCCCGCAGATTACGCTGAGCTCTTCGTGATCAATCGTAATATGGAGCCTCTCATCCCCGGCAGAGAAAACCTGGCGTGGACGGGTTACGTTCGCATGAACTTCATGAAGAACCTGATCGATTTCCGCTACACGGAAGTGGGACCTTCCTTCAACGCTCTCAGCACCTATTATCAGCAGAATGATACCAAAGCGGTCTCCGTCACCGATCAGCTCAATATCAAAAACGTGGTGATTCTCTCCGGTGGAGCAAACTTGCTTTCGGACAACCTTTCTGGGCACAAACAAGAGACTGCCACCACACTTTCCTGGAACGCTCAGATGGCGCTCCGCATCCCGCAATGGCCCTATCTGAAAGCAGCATATTTCTCAAACACCAGCGACAACGAACGCAATCCCAGCATTGTGGACAACGACTACGTTTACGTACCCTATGAAAGGACTTCCGGCTTATTCAGCTTTGGAATTGGTTACGATATCAAGCAGATCACCTTTGTGCCTACTCTGATTGATCTTACCTACAGAATGGGTAACGATGATAACACCACCAATCCCGACCTGCCGGCTGAGAGTCAGCTCTATGAGAACCTGAACAATTCCTTCAATGTTTCGATCAACAACCGCTGGTCTACTCTGCCTCTTCGCACCCAGATCGTCTTTGCCTATCAGCAAAACAAACGCGAGACCAGCTCCAGTGAAGCCATCTATCCGCTCTTTGACAACAATAATCTCAACCTCTTCCTGAGTGCGGAATACAGTCTCCTGGACCGTAGATTGCGTCCCTTTGTGCAATATAAGATGCTCAATCTGGGCGGTGACCAGGGCAAACAAGGCTTCAATTACTTCACCCTCGGTCTGGAAGCTACTCCGCTGAGAGATATGACCGTCGGTACCCAACTCAACATCCAAGATTACAGCAACAACGCTGATTCCAGCCTGGATTACAACAATCTCACCTGGCGCTTTACCCTGAATCAACGTTTCTAAGCTTATAACTTGCGGGGAAGACAGCGATGTTTTCCCCCTCTTTTTATCCGGTACAGTCCGAGACCCCGGGGGATCATCTCCGCATATCCCACGCGGGGCCAGAGAGTTTTAGGAGTAAACATGAAAAAGTATCGCTTCCTCATTTATCCTGCTTTGGTTCTTATCTTTGTCCAGATCATCTTCTCCATCAGTGTCTTTGACAACCTGGAGCACAAGGCTCAGGATAGCCTCTTCCGTCTGAGAGGGGTACAAAGCATCACAGATAGTGTAGTGATTGTGGCTCTGGACGATGAAACCTTCAATGCCCGTCTCACTAGCTGGCCCTTTCCCAGGGCCGATCATGCCAAGCTGATTGAGAACCTCACCGAGGCCGGAGCCCGGCAGATCATCTTTGATATAGAGTTCACCGAGGAAAGCGATCCCGAAAACGACCTGAGTCTGGCAGAAACTGGAGCGGCCTATGATAATACGATCTTTGCCGGCAAACTGATCCGCCAGCCGGATAACTACGACCACGTGCAGTTTTATCCCCCCATCCCTGCGATTCAGGAGCGCGGAACCGTCTGGGGTATAGTCAATATGCCTCAGGATAAGGACGCCCATATCCGCAGTTATGGAGTCTTCGAGCCCTTTGATGAGGTGGAAAACTTCTATCCTTTGGGGGTGGCTTCGATTGCCAATCTCCGCTATTATCAGAGCGATTGGAAGGATCACATCCGGGTCGAACACGGCAAAGTAAAGGTTGCCGGAAAAGAGATTCCTCTGGATAGAGGGAATCTGGCTCTGATCAATTACTTCGGTCCTGCTCGCACCTTCACAACCATCCCATACTCCCAGGTGATAGACGATTCTCTCACCACCATGCCGGGCTACCAAGGTGCAGAATCGGACGATTTTTATGCCCTGCGAGACTCTGGCGTCTTTGATGGCAAGATCGTGCTGATAGGGGCTACGATCGACGAGATGCACGATAAATTTCTCACACCCTTTGGTGGAGAACTGACTCCTGGAGTGGAGATTCACGCCAATTTCATCGAGATGGTGCTGCAAGGGAAGTATCTGCGTCACTTGAATCATTACCTCTATCTGGGGCTTGAACTCCTGGTGCTGATAGGGCTTTGGCTACTCTTCAAGTTCCTGAAGCCACAGTTCTCTGCCCTGGGCTTGGCTCTTCTAATCGTGATCCAATACCTCTTGGCCTTCCTGCTCTTCAAATCCAGCGGACTACTGATCCCTATCGCTCAGACTGCCTTGGCATTTTTGGTGATCTATGGAGTCTCGCTGGTCTCTCACTATCTGGATACTCAGAAAGAGAAGCGCTTCATCCGCAATGCTTTCCAGCAGTATATGGCTCCCCAACTGGTCAAAGAACTCCTGGAAAAGCCGGGCAGTCTGACCTACGGCGGATCCCTGCAGGAGATCACTGTGCTCTTCTCTGATATTCGCTCTTTCACCACCTATTCCGAGAATCATAAGCCCGAGGAAACCGTCCAGATCCTCAAGGAATATCTCACCGAGATGGTCAATACCATCATCGCCAATCAGGGTATCGTCGATAAGTTCGTGGGCGATGAGATTATGGCGCTCTATGGCACACCTGTGAAGCTTGAGAACCATGCTCTGGCAGCCTGTAAAACTGCCATCATGATGCGGGAGCGGCTCACTGCTCTGCAGCAGCGCTGGCGCAGCGAAGGCCGTGAGGATTTTGATATCGGCATTGGGATCAACACCGGCACCGCTGTGATCGGAAACCTTGGCAGCGAGCAGATCTTTGACTACACCGCCATAGGTGACACCATCAATTTGGGTGCCCGCCTGGAAGGGATCAATAAAGAATATCAGACCACCAACAAGATCATCTTCAGCGAGTTTACCCTCGAGAAAGTGCAAGACCTGGTGGAATACCGCTATCTGGACGAAGTAAAGGTGAAAGGCAAGAATAAATCCGTCAAGATCTATGAGCTGATCTCCATTAAGTGATCAGTGAGCAGTGAACAGAGTGGAAGCGACATCTTGTCGCTTTTGGGTGAGTGACGAGTGACCAGAGCCCTGTGAGTATTTTTTTCCATTCAGATAAAGCAATATTACTGCTTCGAGCTGCGGAAAGAACTTGACAAGTTATTGTTGCTGCTTATCCTGTTATTTGACGTATGCGATGACTTCTGTCCAAGGTTAAGCATCCATATCACCCGCAGGACAGTCACTTAGTATTGTCAGGCTTGTATGAGCTCTGCCGGAAGGATGATTTTTTAGCGCATGCGGTGCAAAGTATTTTTAGGACTTACTAATAAAACAAGGAGAAAATTATGAAAACAAGGTTATTCATTGTTGTACTGCTCCTGCTGGCTGCAAGTGCAGCTTTTGCTGCCTACACCAGCCCCGATTGGAGTTACGGTTTTGACTTGGGTCTGACCCGGGGAGATAACCAGGGCAGCGCAGAAAACATCGGTCCTCAGGCCAGAGCATATTTGCAATTTGATGTCTTCCCAATGTTCATGACCCGCTTCGGCTTGGGTTATAACAGATTGCACGCCTCTCAGACATATACTAATAACGCTGTATCCAGTGATCTCAGGTTATATTTCCGTCCCTACCGCACGGAGAAATTCTCACCCTTTATCTATGCAGGTTATGGAGCCACGGTTGATTTGACCGGACGTGCCCTGGATTCTGCCCCTATGTATCCCTTTGGCGTAGGTTTTCAGACCAATCTCAAGCCCGGGATGCTGATGGAAGTGGCCCTGGGCTACAACCTTGCCAATACGGATAACCTGGACTATATCGCCCGTGGCAACGATGATAATAATTTCCTCTCCGGTAAAAAACAGGATGGCTTCTATGGCCTGACCGTCGGTCTGCAATTCTCCGATCTTGGCACCACCCCTCAGCCCAGACCGGTGCAGCCCGCTCCTGTAATCACCACCCCCCCTGTGACACAACGCCCCGTCACACCTCCCGTCACCCGCCAGGAACCTCCAGTGATTCAACAGGATCCCAGAGCTATTGATACCGATCGTGACGGTTTACCGGATGTCGATGAAATCAATACTCATATGACCAGTTCCACCAATCCGGATACCGATGGTGATGGCCTAAACGATGGAGCGGAAATCAGACAGCACCGCACCAATCCACTCAATCCGGATAGCGATGCCGATGGACTCACCGATGCAGCTGAAGTGGTTACCCACCGTACCAATCCGCTCGATGCCGATAGTGACGGTGATGGACTTTCCGATGGCGCTGAGATCAATACTCACCGCACCGACCCCATGAACGATGATTCTGATAACGACGGATTGAATGATGGCGCTGAGGTGAATACTCATCGCACCAATCCTTTGCTCGCCGATACCGATGGTGATGGACTCTCCGATGGTGCTGAAGTGGGTACTCACCGCACCAATCCGCTTTCCAAAGATACCGATGGCGGCAGCAAGGAAGACGGAGCTGAAGTGGCTGATAGTAACGATCCTCTGGATCCCAGAGACGACGTGCTGGATCTGAGACAGGGTGCTACCTTCTCTCTGGAAGGCATCCTCTTTGCCACTGGCTCGGCCGATATTCTACCTGAATCTTCAGAGATTCTGGAACGCGCCTTCACCGCTCTGACAGCCAATCCTGATGTGAAAGTGCTAATCATTGGCCACACCGATAACGTCGGCAGTGCCGCCAGCAACATGTCCCTATCCCAAAGACGTGCCGCTTCAGTGCGTCAATGGCTGATCACACGCGGAATCAGTGTTGAACGCCTGAGTGCTGAAGGTCGCGGTCTTACTCAACCCCGCGCCACCAATGACACTCCGGAAGGACGTCAGCTCAACCGCAGAATAGAATTCCAGATCGTAGATTAAACTTCGGTCTAAAAAAATCCCTTGGGGAAGAAAGCTACGGCCTTCTTCCCCTTTCCTTTGTTACCGTCACAGTTGAATTGAGTGAGAATGTATGCAATCCAGAGAGCGGTTCTGCTGCAGTTCGGAACAGATTATGCTTTAGCATGCCAGGTAGATAGTAGAAATATTCCACCAAGAGGATAGAACATGAAAGCCCTGGTCCAAACCCTTGTATTGCTCACTTTTTGTTTATCTTTGATGAGCACTACCATCGAGACTACTCACTTCGGGTATGATCCCGGGAAAACCCGGGTTTACCGTCAAGGAGCTTGGAATCAAAGTGCTACAGATCTCACCGGTGGGAGCGGAAAGAGCTGGAGTTTTTCTCTGCCCACAACAGGCTATGTGCAGGAAACTTACTCTGCCGTCAATGGAGTTCCCGGTTTTGCAAACGCCAATATCTGCATCTACTACGATCAATTGATCAATGGCTACGGTAACACAGGATACATGTATTACCAGAACAACGGTTCAGACCTGCTGCAGATCGGCTACACAGGCTCGCCTAACCTTATCTGGAGCCCGCCCTTGCCGATGGGTTTGCCTCACTATCTGGGAAAGACCTGGCAGGGTACGCATTCCTGGACCTACGGCAGCTATACGGTTGCTGGAGAAGTGATCTCAGAAGGTACTCTCACCACGCCTTTGGGAACTTTTGAGGCTCTCTGCGTGAAGTATCATTACAGCACGACTTCGCTGTCTTATGATTGCTACCAGTGGGAGACTCGTCCTTACGGCCTGATGGCTTATAGCAATACGCTCAATGGCGGCATGCTCTATGTCTTGGAAGAGGCAGAAGCAGTGTCCAACTCCGCTGAGACCTATCCTGCTCCGGAGGCTTTGCTCTATCCCAATCCTGCCCGGGACAAAGCAGCGCTGGAACTGGATTTAACTCAAGATACTCAAGTTCGGCTTGGTCTGTATAACCAGCGCGGACAACTGGTGCAAAGCTGGGATTATCCAGCATTAAGGGCAGGAAAACAAAGCCTGGAGCTCGAACTGCATCGTGCAGTGCTCGCCCCAGGCGTGTATTACTTGCAGGTTTCAGGCTTGCAGAAGAGCTTCAGCAAGCGGCTGGTATTGCTGTAAGGCCTAAAGCTCTTTTATGTCCCGGGCTGACCGCAGTCAGCCCTCCTAATCAGTACTTTAGTCTCTCAGTTCTACGCTGACACGCTGTTAACTATTAACTTATCACTATTAACTAAGAGCGTCAGCTCTTCTTCAGCTTCTTGTAGAGCAAGAATGAATAGGGCAGAGGATAGAGCAGCATTGCCAGAGCCAAGATAGCCGTGGATAGATGCAAGAGCTCATAGCTTGAGCTAATGAAGCCTTTGGCTATCAGAAGTAAGCCACTCAGGAAGAACAGCAAGCCCCCCAGGCGGTGGGTGCGGTGCCAGATCTCTTCATGGCTGAGTGTCCAGGGAGTCTTGATGCCTATAAAATAGTTCTTTGGCACCTTGGGCATCAGGTTACCCAGACCCAGCATCAGTACTCCAATGATGATCAGGATCACTTTGATACCTCCAGGCTCTCCACCTTTGAAGGCAACGTATTGGGAATAGAGATTCAAAGCTCCCAGACAGACCACCATTATGGTGGCAAGACCAGGCATAATCTTCTCGTTACGCTCGCCGTAGCTCTTGTACCAGGGAGAATAGTAAGGCATCAGAAAGATCAATGCCCAGATTCCCACCAAGAGTCCAATTCCCAGAGGTAAGTGAGCCTCCTTGGTGATCCAGCCATCAATCTCATTCTTGATATTCCAGTGCATGGGAACCTCTGCTCCAGCAGGAGTGATGGCAAAGAGGTAAAGGCTCGCTGCCAGATAAAGCCCCAGCAGCAGTAGTGACCATTTGAACAACAACACACGTTTCATTTATCTTCCTCGCTTTTATCTATTAGGTCTGTAATCCAACTGATTATGTCTTCAAAGACTGTGGTATTGAGGCTATAGTGCACAAACTGCTGCTTCTTCTCGGAGAAGACCAAGTCCGCATTGCGCAGAACCTTGAGGTGTTCGCTCAGAGTGGGCACCGCCAGGTTGAAATGAGCAGCAATCTCAGTCACAGTCATGGAGTGGTTCTTTTTCAACAGAAAGAGAATCTTCCTGCGATTGGCATCGGCTATGGCTTTGAAAAAGGAATCGGACATTCTCAGTTCTTCAGTTTCCGAGTAGTTTCTGGGTGATGAAAGTGCTGATTGCATCTATCAAACCTTCTGCCAACGGCAGATCAGGCTGATAGTAAGTAGCCATGTTGCTTGCCAGGTCTTCAGGAGCAGATTTGAGCACATGGTTCATCCCCGGGATCAGACGGTATTCTGCAGTGGGACAGGCATTATGCAGCAGCGCAGAATCCTCAAGGCTCACCTGAATATCGTGATCTCCCTGCAGGATCAGAACCGGGATCTCCAGAGCCGAGATCAGAGCTGTGGGACTGACGGCAAAGGAAGATGTCAGATAGGGCTGCACCGACTGGTTGAACACACTGATCAAGCCATCCGGGATCTCATCCACCAAGCGTCCTTCCCGTATCTCACTCAGGATATGATCAATTTCCTCAGGACTGAAGGCGCTGCCTTCCCGCAGGAGCTGTGAACGCAGCAGATCAGCAAAGTTGCGTCCCGGTCCTGCCAGCGAGATAAAGGCATCGGGAGCTGTCTCTCCGGCAGAGATCAAGCCCAAAAGCGAGCCTTCGCTATGCCCCAGAACCACCACACGATCGAATCTGGCATCAGCCCTCAGAAGGCGAACCCAGGCCGTCAAGTCTCCGGCATAGGTGCCGATTCTGAGCTGACTTTGCTCAATCATCGCTGCGAAGCTATCTGCCACACCACGTTTATCATAGCGCAGGCTGGCAATACCATTCTCTGCCAGGCCGGCTGCCAGCATCAACAGCGAATTATTCTTGGCAGGCATCAAGCCGGAATTGCCGTCTCTATCGGTGGGCCCTGAGCCTGCAACGATCAGCACCACAGTGCGTTTGCTATTGTCACTGGGAAGCATCAGACTGCCCTTGAGGATTCCTGTTTCTGTGGAAAGACTCACATCTTCTTGGCAGCATCCTTGCGGGATGTAATCTGCTTCGGGAGGAATGACTCGAGCGCTATCCAGTTTTGTGAGGCTAAAAGTCCCCAGCATCCCGACTTGCTCGTATGATCCGGAAAGACTATTCTCCACCCGAGTACCATGAAAGATAGCATCAGCACTGGGAATGGGTAACATGAAAGTGATGGCATCTTCCGTATGCTCAATGATTCTGAGCTCGGCATTATGAAGGCCTTGCATGGGAATAGAGAGCTTCCCTGTGATTGGATCATTAGCCTCAAAATCGACTTCTATACCGATTTGTATGCCTGAGACGGCAATCTCACCATCCCAGCTTCCGCTCACTTCCAGCAGATTTGTTCCTGCCAGATTCAAGCCTGCTGCCAGGAGCAGGACGGTAAAGAAAAGCTTGGTTTTCATTGGTTCTCCTATTTATGTATTCGTATTTTGTCATTTAGCCAGCTGCTCACAGTTCCTTGTGATTAGCTAAGTACCTAATTAGATGATAGACTAATTACGTCAAGAGAATTCTGCCCCTGATAGTGTTATGCGGAATTGAAGAAAGGCTGAAAAGCACTTTATGAAAAGCTTTTCAGCCTAAAGAAAAGTGACTTATTCTCCCAGAAGAATGATCTTGCTCATACTACTCTGAGTACCGGATTTGAGCCTTGCCAGATAGATACCTGCAGCCAGAGAACGTCCTGCCTCGTCTCGAGCATCCCAATTTGCCTCGCCTTGATGCAAGCTCAGGCTTCTCACCCTCTGCCCGCGCAGGTTGAAGATCTCCAGTGCAGCATCCCGAGCTTCGCTCTTGAAGACGGCAGTTGACCTGATGGGATTGGGATAAGCACTAAGATTCAGAGCGGGCACCAGAGTGGGATCCTCCACTGCAGAACCGGGCTCAAAATAGATTCGGACGCGGGGCACTTCACCGTTGATGTCATTAGCAGCAGGTGGATTGTTGGGATCAGGTTGATAGGCATCCGAATAGCGTTTTCTGGATCTGGCCCCGTCCATGTTCTGCGCCTGAAACTTATCGTTAGTGAACAAATACCAAGTATGCTCCTGATAAGCCATAACCACCAGGTTTCCACCCCCATAGCTGTAGGCATTGTCAAAAGGAACAAAGATCTCAGCTTCTTCCCCGGGAAAGACCAGCACATTATCATAGACGAGTTCCAGCTCCGTAGCCGGCACCCAGGCAGAAGCCAGATCCGGAAGAGTGGTCTCCCCGATCCAAAGCTTCACGGGCAGGGGAGTGTAATCCATCTCAAAATCGCTGAAAAAGCTAAGACCCACGATACTGCCTGCAGAGCCCAGTTCTGCCGGATAGAAAACAGATTCATAAAGACTATAACGCCAGTATGTATCCCAGGGAATCCGCAGCATAGTATCTCCGGCTCCGATATTGACACCTGTGGTAGGATTGGGGCGAATGATGAAAGAAGTTTCAGCCTCGTTATTCAGAGTATACTGGTCTCCCTCTATTTCAATAACTATTCTTGCTCGTTTGTAGCCCGGCTCGTTTAGTTGGCAGATCACCCCATAGTGCAAGATTCCGTTACCGTTGAGGCCTTCTCTGGTTTGCCGGAATATCTCAACATCGTTCACGTAGCAGACCAAATCGTAGTCTCCGCTATTTGTATCACTGTTGTTTTGTATAACAACATTAATAATCGAGGACTCTCCCAAGTCTTGCCAGAAATCCGTAGCTATTCCATTAAGCGCGAGATCACAAGATACCTCGATCTCCATCAGATCTGCATAATCCCGGGGGTTAATACTATACTGATTGAAATTGTACATCACTACGCCGCGGATTTTATAGAAATGCTGTCCCGGACTGATCTCGGGCCAGGTGTGGGAAGGACGTGGGAAACACTGGTCATTGATCACAGCATTGCCGGATCCGTCGTTGACGGTAAACTCTCCATAGAGATTGGACTGAGTCATCACTTCCACATCCTGCACAGAGACGAAGACGTTTTCCCACTGTTCACCGGAGCTGTTCAATTCGCCGGACGTGATAGTGGTGACAGGTGGGATCGGATAGCCTTGGTTCAAGACTATAAAGCTTGTTACGGAGGTCATCTCTGTCCAGTTGTAATACTCTTGGATAGTCCCCGTGACCTCTACGTAGTCGCCCCGTTGAGGGCTGTAGGCAGGAGCATAGACAAACAGACCGCTCCAGGGACCGCCGTTGGAATCCCCCAGCATAAAGCCGTAGTTTGTGGAATTGGTCCCGGTATAGAACCGTTCTGCCACCACAATGCCGTGAACGGTGACAACTTGATTTGCATAGGGCGAATCTCCACTTGGATTGGTGGTATATTGCACCTCGTAACAGCTCAAAGAGAAGAGCTTGAACAGCAGAATCATGAAAACCAGCAGTATAGCTATCTTTTTCATCTTCACTCCCTCAGGAGCGTGTCTCATTATGCTCCCTGTAAATACCTTTCTTGCCGTGGATTATCTGTCAAGGATTATCTTTTGATGCCGCATCCTTCAAGGATACAAAGCTCTTCTAACTCCTAACTTCTAACCTCTCACTTCTCACTTGAAAAGCACAGATTGGCATTATCTGAATCGATAAGGATGGCTTTGGGCCGATGACTGCCCCAAGAAAATCCTTGTCAAAATGCACGGCTTGAAAAAGATGGGTCATTCTAGAACAATAATCTAAAGGAATACTTATGGCAGCAATGGCTGATATCCGTAATGGAATGATAATTGAGTTCAAGGACGATCTCTACGAAGTCGTGGATTTCCTCCATGTCAAGCCCGGCAAGGGCAGTGCCTTTGTGCGCACCAAGATGAAAAGCGTACGTACCGGCAGAGTGATAGAAAACACCTTCAGGGACAGCGATGTGCTCACCACTGTCCGGGTGGAACGTACTAAAAAAGAATATCTCTACAGAGATGGAGATTTTTATATATTCATGGATAGTGAAACTTATGAGCAGATCACGGTTGATGCTGCCAAGATCGGAGATAATGAAAAGCTCATAATGGAAAATATGGAAGTGATGGTCTTAACGGCACCGAGCGGCGAGATTCTGGGAATCGAACTGCCCACCTCGGTGATCCAAACCATCGCAGAATGCGAACCCAATGTCAAAGGAAACACTGCTTCCGGCAGTGGCAAGGTGGCATACACGGAAACCGGTCTGCGCCTGATGGTTCCCTTCTTCATCGAAGCCGGGGAAAAGGTCAAGATCGACACACGTACCAGCCAGTATGTTGAAAGAGCTAATAAATAGGAAAATAAGAGGATAAAATGGGAAAAGTTAAGAGCTTTCAAGCTAAGACAGCACACGATAGAACCAACGAAGGCAAGATCATGTGTGAAGTCTGCAAGACCGAGATCAAGCGTATCAAGCTGATCACAAACAAGAAATCCACTGGCGGATGGGTTCCGGTGCCTCAGTTCCAGGAAATCTGCAAGTGCAACGAAGCAGATATCATGGCAGGCAAAACCGTCTGAATCTGAAGAACCCCGCATAATCCCGATATTATTGCTCCTTCCACTTGGGGGGAGCGTTTTTTTTGTTGACTGAAATAGCCGTTTGCTATGCTGTGCCACAAGGCAGATACTGATCTTGATATGAATTTTTATATGTTTTTCCGCATTGCTTCTTCGGGAGGATGCCACAAATTTCTGCCAGGGGGTTATATCCTGATGTCTATAAGTAAATATGCAGCCCTAAGTCTTGTGCTGATAATCTTATCCGCGACAGTTGCGGCGTATGGCTTCGTGCCTCCACATCCCATGTGCAAAGGGATACCTGCAGGCTTTGAACCCAATCGGCCGGAGACGGTATACACCGCTCCAGCCCAAAGGCCTCGTGAATTGCCCAACAACATTCTGGTGCTGCGGGTGGATTTTCCGGATCAAGCCTTTGTCAGCGTGCCTCAATATCCCGATGAATTGGTGCATGATGCGGCCTATTTTGATCGTTGGATGCTGCATCTGGCAGATTTGTATGCAGATGCCTCCAAGGGAAACTACCTTCTGGATTGGGTGATTTGGCCGGATGTCTTTACCATGAGCCAACCGGTGGCATATTATGGGGCAGATGTCGAGGATGGGCCGATTGACCAGAAGGTTTCCGAGATGTTGGTGGAACTGGCTGCCCTTGCCGATCCGGCGATAGATTTTACGCAATATGGCGGGATCATCGTCTTCCACTCCGGACCCGGGCAGGAAACCCACATCGATCCCGATATACCCCGTACCGATACAATCTGGTCCACTATTGTCACCCGGAAAGACCTGCAGTATGACCTGGATCCGGAAAATGACGAGTTTCCCGGCATCACAACCAACGACGGCATCTTTCTGAAGAATATTGTGCTGCTTCCGGAGTGGGAGTTTCACGATTACTTCCCGTTGCCGCCCGATCCCAATGCCAGCAACTACATCTTCAGCTTCTACGGGGTGATGGCACACCAATTTGGGCATGTCTTGGGTTTGCCGACTCTCTTTGATAACGTCTCCTCCAATGGTGAGAGCCAGGGAGTGGGGAACTGGTGCCTGATGGGTACCGGGATCTGGAATGCCAATGGCTATGTGCCGGCTCTGCCTTCTGCCTGGAACAGATACTATATGGGTTGGGAGGAAGTGGAGACCATCACGGAAAGTACCACGGGACTTCAGATTGACCACTTTTTAAACCTAGAACCTCAGCACCCCACTATCTACAAGATACCCATCTCGGATAAAGAGTATTTTCTGATCGAGAACCGGCAACAGAATCCCGACGGCAGTCTTGATCCCTATAACGGTCAGCCCAGCTACAGTTTTCGGCTTTTGCCGGAGGGTGAACAGGATTACTATGAGGATTCGCCCTTGCGACCTGCCTTTAACATAATGGAAAACCGCTACAAAGGCAGTGAGTGGGACTTCATGCTACCCGGACTGGGTGGCCCCCTGCTGCCCGGCGAGACCACCGTTTATGATGGCTCCGGCTTGCTGATCTGGCATATTGATGAGAACATCATCGAAGAGAACTTTAGCCCGGATTTTGAACGAAATCGTCCCAATGGAAATGCTCAGCACAAGGGAGTCGATCTGGAAGAGGGCGATGGAATCCAGAACCTGGATACTGCGACTTTTGATTATTACATGTATGGCGGACCCTATGATGCCTTCCGCCAGGGCAATAACGACTATTTTGGCAATGCTCTGCACAATGGTCTGCTCTCGCTTCCCACTGCCGAGAGTTATTATGGCGGTGTACCGCTGGAGATCTATGATATCTCCGCCAGTGGCACCACCATGAGTTTCTCCGTCAATATGGATTGGAAGCTGGATGCCCTCTATGAGGGGACCAATCCCTACAATGCCGCCTTGGTGGATCTGAATCAGGACGGAGAGCAGGAACTGGTTTATGTGATGCCCAGCGGAGCGCTCTATCTCTGGCAGGATGACGTGTTGCAACTGGGTTATCCCGTCAATGCAGACAGCTTGGCGTTTAACTTTTGTTCCGATGGAGCAGGTATCTATCTTCCCATCCAAAGGCAAAATCTGGCGCGCTTGAGAAAACTGGATAATGATGGGATCGATCTGATCTTTAACCGGATTGGTTATGAATGGTCCAGCCAGTTGGTGGATACCGGAGAAAGCCTGCTTGTCTGCCTGAGCCCACAGGATCAGGATATCACTGAGATCAGCTTGGTGGATAAAGCTACTTATGAAGTGGAACCGGTGGTGACTCTGAATCACCGTCTGATGCTCAATCCCGTTTACTTTGATGGCAATATGATCGCTTTGAGTCGGGATGAGACCGATGGCTATTTCTTGCACAAGATAGATCTGAGCCTTGGGGAGATAGATTCCTCCCCCCTGCCTATACCGGCGGATACGGTGTTGGTGGCGCTTTTAGCTGCACCGCTGGAGCATGCCGAAGGGGATTATGAGGTGATAGTGCAGGGCAGAAAATCTCTCTACAGCTTTAGTCAGCCCGCTCCAGGAGTTCCTTTGCAGCAGAATTTCAGCTATAGTCACGATGAGGTCTGCAGCTCTCCGCTCAGTATTGCCGATCTGGATGGAAATGGCAGGCTGGATCTGATTTTGGCACACTCCAACGGTGTGAAAGTGATTGATTATTCGGGAGCCGTTCTGGGTGAAGGCAGGCTCACAAGTCCCGGAACTCAGGATTTCAGTGGCAGCGCCATGGTGGTTGATATCGATAATGATGGAGAGTTGGATATTATCGGAAGCTTCTCACTGAATCGTCTGGCAGCCTGGGATAGTGGTTTCCGCCTGAAAAGCGGTTTCCCCGTTTCGTACTCCAGTCCCAGCCGCAACATGCCCATTTTGGGCAAGATGGGCTCAGATACCAGCTATGCCTGGATCGCTTCGGATAACGGTAAGGTTTACCGCAAGGCTCTACCGGGCTTTAACCCTGCCGCTTTGGATAGCATCTGGAGCAGCGAATTGGGCAGTTTGAACCGCACCGGAGTTCCAAGCAGTAGAGTTCTGCCCAATCAGTATCAGACCACCAGCGTCTTTGTGCCAGGGGAGCTCTATCTCTTTCCAAATCCGCTTCGTTCAATCAATGAGGATAAGATACGCCTGAACGTGATGACCAGTGAGGACGCCGTGCTGGAGCTGAGGATATACGATATCAGCGGAGCTGTGGTCTATTCGCACCGTGCTCTGGCCAAGGCTTATCTTCGCAATAGAGATATCTTCACAATCCCTGTCTCCTCCTGGAGTTCGGGGGTTTACATAGCCGTAATCAGCACAGGTGGCGAGTCCCGTCGCCTGAGATTTGCAATTGAGAAATAATGGAGAATACAATGAGATATAGAAGCATCATTAGCATTTGGTTAGCCCTCCTCATCAGTGGTTCACTCTTTGCCCAGATCCAGGACAATGCTGGAGAATATGGCTTTAAGTTTTTGCACATACCGGTCAGTCCGGCTTCTTTGGCCTTGGCAGGCAGGGCACCGGATGCAGTTTCCAATCCTGCTGCATTTGCTATTCAACCAGCTTTAAACACTGTGGAGCGTCAGCGCAGCCTGGGAGCTTCCCATAGTAAGTGGCTGGCAGATACGGATTTTACCAATGTCTGCTACTCCTATTCCACGCGCAGAAATCACTTTGGAATGCTGCTGAGGCATCTGAGCTATGGTGAGATAGAGAAACGTGACGACGCGGGAAACATCATTGGAACCTATAATCCTTTGGATATGGGCCTGATGCTTAATTACTCCCTGCGTCTCAGCCCCAGCCAATACCTAGGGTTCAATGCAGGTTTTGTCTATGAGAAGCTGGCCAGCGCCTCCAGCGTGGGATTTAGCACGGATCTGGGCTACACTTGGCTTCCGCCTCTGCAGGATACCAAGCTCTCTGTGGCAGTGCGTAATCTTGGTCTGAGCTCCAAAATGAACGATGAAGCCATCGATCTTCCCATCATAGCCGAGCTTGATTTGAGCAGGGGTTTAGACTTCGAGAGCTATGACGTAGTCGTGGGTGGATCTCTGAGCAAAGCTCTGGATGAGCCGCTCAAGGGGACTCTGCACACAGAGGTTCATATGTGGGATTCTCTGATCCTGCGTGCCGGTTACAGAATTAACTACAGTGGTGAAGCACTCAGTGCCGGTCTGGGCTTTCGCTTTCAGAAATTTGGAGTGGATTACGGCTGGGCAGATTCCGTTGGAGACCTGAATTCTATCCACGCTTTGGGCTTGAGCTACCATTTCTAAGCTAAGGAAAAAGGATGCAAGCAAAACACATTGTGCTCAGTCTGTGCCTTGTTGTATTGGCATGGTCTTTATCTGCCCTGAACATCGCTCCTGGGCAATTGATCTTTAAAACCACCAGTCCCCGCAGTATCGAGGGTGGCAAGATTGGCATCACCGCTTTTGATAGCTATCTATCCGGACTGGGAGCCCATAACTTGCGCAAGGTGAAGGGTATGCCAGGTTCACAATACTACATGGTGGATCTGATGACGGAACCCGGGTGGGAAGATGTCCAGGCAGGAAGATATGCTTTTGAAGGGATAGAATATATCCAGCCGAACTATCTCAGTCAATTCCATGTGGAACCCAACGACCCTCTGTATTCGAGGTTGCAGCACTCTGTGGTGTCCTTGCCTCAGGCTTGGAACTATACCACCGGTAGCGAAGTGGTGGTGGTGGGGATCATAGATTCGGGCATACTGATGGATCATCCCGACCTGGCTGCAAATATCTATATCAACGAGGATGAGATCCCGGATAATGGTATAGACGATGATAACAACGGGTATGTGGACGACTGGCGTGGATGGGACTTCTGCGATGCTCCCGAGCTTTCCTCTTCTGCCTTGGGCGACTTTTTGGATCCGGACAATGATCCCTCCGACGAGAACTATCACGGTACCCACGTGGCCGGGATTGTGGGAGCAGTGGGAAACAATGGAATTGGCGTCTGCGGAGTGGCTTGGAATGTGCGTTTGCTGCCCATCCGGGCAGGATTCCGAGTGAGTGGTGGAGAGGGTTATCTTCAGGATGATGATGCTGCAGCAGCCGTCATCTATGCCGCAGATATGGGTGCAAGCGTGGTGAACATGAGCTGGGGCGATCCCAATTACTCTCCCATCATCGCTGATGCCTGTGAATATGCCTATAACCGTGGAACCACCCTGGTGGCTTCCTCCGGCAATACCTATGGACCCAATCTTTCCTATCCTGCCAAGCTTTCCACTGTGATCTCGGTTGCTTCCGTGAGCCGGGCCAGAGTGCTTTCTTCTTTTTCCAGCTATGG
>JAZHDE010000152.1:0-4356 GCA_036584515.1 Candidatus Cloacimonadota bacterium
GGGGGGTTGTTGTGTGTTTTGGGCTGAGACGGAACCCCGCTCCCCGAAGCCGTCTGAAGGCTTTATGAACGAGGAGAATATATGAACACACCCAAGATTGAGAGTTTCCTGGAAAAAGCGGACATGAACTTCCTGTTCTGCCTGCTCAGTAAAATGGAGATTCAAAGAATAAACCAGTTGCCCGCACATGTGAAGAGCAAGTTTCTAAAGAAGATCACTGTGATAGCAATGGAGCACGTTGCCGAAAATGACGTTCCGGATTACATAACCGAGATCGCTGAAGCTGAGCTTGCCATGGCAGAGGCATCTGCTCCAAACCTCGATGATGACTTCGAATATGAAGAAGAATCCATTGACGATTCTGTGAAGTTCGTTGATGATCTGGAAGAAGGCGAAGTTCTGGACACCGAATTTGATGATGATGAAGAAGATGAGGATGGCGAATAAGCTATAATGGCTTCACTCAAGGAACTGCGTCAACACCTTGAACTTCTGCAAAACTTGGGCATAAAGGAACTCTATAAATACCAGTCCAACCATGCTCTTCTATTGGCAGAAAAAGAAAAAGAGCACAGCGATTGCCGGCTCTGTTCTCTCTGCGAGGGTAGGATCAAGTTTGTCTATGGCAGTGGAAATCCGGAAGCAAAGGCAATGATTATCGGAGAGGCACCTGGCGAGCAGGAAAACCTTACAGGTAAACCTTTTGTAGGCAAAGCCGGAGAGCTTCTGGATAAGATGCTACTGGCTATCGAACTTACTCGGGAGGAGATATACATAGCCAATATAGTCAAGTGCCGTCCTCCCGGAAACCGGAACCCCGAAAGCAGTGAGCGTCTGGCTTGCTTGCCTTATCTGATGGAACAGATAGCCATTATCAAGCCTAAGCTCTTCCTGTTTATGGGCTTGGTTGCGGCACAAACCCTTCTGGGCACCACCCAGAGTATGGGTATACTGAGGCAATCGGTACACGAGTTTGATGGAGTCCCTGCCTATGTGACCTATCACCCGGCGGCACTCCTTCGTAATCCTGAATGGAAACGTCCAGCCTGGGAAGACCTGCAGCAGTTCCAAAAACACTATCAGAAGCTTTCGGGCTAATGCTGCGTCGCTACTTTCCCTTTCTGCTGCTCTTGTGGCTATCATGCGGCATCTTAAGCGCTAAGATTGCCATCTATGGGGACACACGCACTCATCACGACGTTCATGCCCGGATCATAACAGCAATAGCTGCTCACAGCCCCAACATAGCCTTTCATACCGGTGACCTGGTGCAAAGAGGCAATACAGATGCCGAGTATGACCGCTGGTTCGAGATCTCTGCACCCTTGCTTCAGCAGTGTACCATCTGGCCGGCCAAGGGTAACCACGAAAGAGACAGGGAACGCTTTATCGACCGCTTTAAGCTTCCACTTGAAAGAAGCTACTACACAGTAAAGCACGATTCTCTCCAGTGGTTGATTCTTGATAGCACTCTGGATCTCAGACCCGGCTCAGAACAGTACAACTGGCTAGACCAGCAGCTACCACAATCATCTCTTCCGACGATAGTTATCCTGCATCACCCCATCTTCAGCAGCGGAGAACATGGCAGTGAGTTTGGTCTGGAGCTCTTTCTACCTGAGCTCTTGGAAAGCTATGGAGTTGTGGCCGTGATAAGTGGACATGAACATCAGTATGAGCATCTAGTCCACAATGGCAGACACTACATCATCTCCGGAGGTGGTGGAGCGCCGATCCGTGATTTCGGAGAACCAAGCCCCTACAGCCTGGTATTACACAAGAAACATCACTACATCATCGCAGAAAGAAGCTCTGGAGCTCTTCAAATGAAGGTCTATGATCTGGATGGAGCTCTTCTGGATAGCTTCCGTATCTCCCTGACTCGCTAAAGCACACTTGCCCAGAGCCCCCGAAGCGCTTAGCTTCTCTTTATAAAAGACAATTGGAGCCGATAATGCACAAGTATAGATATATAGTAATACTCGTCCTGCTTCTGGCCGGGAAGCTTCTGGGGCAGGTCAATGGCGAACTCATCCAGATGGAAGACAAGAAGATACTCCACGTCTGGGGAAATCATTACCAAAGAGGCTATGCCCAGGGCTACTTGCTGGCTGAAGAGATCAAGGACGTCTTCCTGAACTACTACTATGTAATGCAGAGCTTTTCCGATCCTCAGACTCATGCTGCCAATCTGAGCAGCATGTACAGCAGCTTCAGCTTCGACAACCGCTATGTAACGGAGTGCTCCGGTATAGCTGACGGCCTGGCTGCTTCTGCCTCGGGAGCTTACTTCGCTGGCTTGGGTAGAAACCTGGATACAGATGATATCCTGATGCTTAATACAACCCTTGATATGAGCTACTTGCAAGCTTCCAAGATAGAGTACGGATGTGCCAGCCTGGCAAGCTGGGATATGTCAACCCTGGCAGACGAAAGCTTGCTGGGCTCAGCAGTAATCACCCGCTTCCTGGATTGGACGCCCAATTCTTCTCTGATTGCCAATCCGCTTTTAATCGTTCATCACCCCAGTGAACCGGATGAGCAGAAATGGCTCAACTTCACATACCCTGGCCTGATAGGAGCCCTTTCTGCTGTAAATCAAGCTGGCACAGCAGCCTTTATGAATACTGGAAATGACCACTATTACACTATTACGCAAGGACTGAGCCCGATTCTCTTCAGCATCCGCAGTGGCTTGGAAAGACTTGATACAGATGGAAATGGATCGTATGACGCCGATGACCTCTATCACTCTCTCAGCACCTCCACCAGCCTGGGAGGTTTTATTATCCAAAACCTGACCGAAACAGTCAATTACTTTCATAGCAGCGTGATAGAGAAGAACAACGGGGGCACTGCCAGAAGATTGTACAATCAGAATGGCAACCTTCCCGGCTGGCACCTCGCTGCCACCAATCACTTCAGGTATCTATCTTATCCCACTTGTTGCACCAGATATTCAAGTATCCAAGATTCCCTCTACGCAAATTCTGCTGTTACTGCCAAACGGCAATGGCAGGTTCTTGCCGGAGCTGCTGGCATGGAAAACAACCTGATGGCGATCCAATATATTCCCAGCCAGAACTACCTGCTTTGGTCAGCCGCTGCAACCAATCAACCTGCGTATCTCAGACCAGGGCTTACCCTAAATACTCAGCAACTCTTTGATCTGGACAGTAGTACATCAGACGACACTTACATCCCGAATCCATCTGCCCTAAGAGTCTATCCCAATCCAGTTCGAAGCTCGCGTATCCTGAGAGTCGAAAGCAGTGCTAATATAAATTCCCTCAGGATATACAATAGCAGAGGTCAGGAGATACACAGAGCTACTTTAGAAGGCCAGAGAAACTACGAAGACCTGCAGATCCCGGCTTCATACTCCAACGGTATCTATCTGGTCAAGATAGTGGATCACTATGGTAAGCAATCCGTTCAGAAGCTGCTTGTTGTAAAGTGACAAGTAACAAGAGCGTGCCAATGTGTACTGGGATGAAGCAGTATAATTATAGGATAACTGATATACAAAGGGTCACCCGCAAGCTGGTAATGGAAACGAGGACGTCTCCAATCCGGAACGCGGATTAGTTATACTGATAGATCATCCAACCATCGCGACCCAAAGCTAGAAAAATATAGTCCTGATCGAGGGCAAGATCGTATACTACCAGATTGGGAATTATGCTATCCACTTCATTGATCCGGGTGGGTGTACTCACATCCAGGATACTCACGCCTCCGGCACCCAAAGCCAGATAAAGACGATCGTCTTTGATCTCCATATCCAAGATATCGTGGGCAAAACGATACTGATTGATCAGAGTGGGACTATCCAAGTTACGGATGTTCATAGCCATCAGATTCTTCCCTGCCCCCATCCAGATGATATCTCCATTTTTTGCCAGAACCGTGGCATCAATAATCTCATAATTCACACCCAGTGAAACCGGAAACTGCAGATTGCTGATATCCACCGTTACTAAGCCAAAGTCGTTCAAAGCATAGAGATAAGGGTACTCAGCGTGGAAGTCCCGTATCCCCCACTTCTCGGAGAAAGTACTGCGGATATCTCTGCTGCCACCATTCCCGATGTCGATAATGTCTATCCCCCGATTACGGTCGGCAATGTAGATGGTAGACCCTTCGCGAGTAATCTTGTCTCCAATAAAGGTACTGGTGAAATAGATCTTACCATAGAGGTTCAAAGAATCAATTGGGATCACACTATTGGTTGGCTCTGCCGAACAGATATAGAGATAACGGTCGGCAGCAATGTTAATATCCTCAATGGGATAAACGGAGTAATCGTTTCCGACCTGGAAACGCACCCCAGCCTGCCACGCCTGATGCAGTCGA
>JAZHDE010000153.1:0-4303 GCA_036584515.1 Candidatus Cloacimonadota bacterium
AAAGTGCTCGGGAAGACTGGGCGAAGACACGGCGAAGACTCCGGGAGGAATCAGTAAGCAGTGAACAGTGAAAAGAGCTGCAGTGAAGCTGGGAGAGGGGAATGATCGATTGTTGATCATACATAGTGGAGATATATCTTTCAGGTTGCCATTTGACAGGAAACACCGTTCGCGGGGTTCCGGGCTGTTTCGCTGCCTTAGTGCAGCAGTTGCAGCATGGCAAAGAAATGACAGATGGCCCCGCCCAAAACGAAGAGATGCCAGATGGCATGGTGATAGGGTAGCTTCTTCCATACATAGAAGATCACTCCCAGAG
Source organism: Candidatus Cloacimonadota bacterium (assembly GCA_036584515.1). Taxonomy (GTDB): domain Bacteria; phylum Cloacimonadota; class Cloacimonadia; order Cloacimonadales; family Cloacimonadaceae; genus PHBP01. Next base: position 317 of record JAZHDE010000153.1, read on the forward strand.
TGAAGCAGGCACCACCAATCAGCATCCAGGAGAGGAAGGCGGGATTGGTGGCTTCTTTGACTGGATTAATGGCAATCACAACCATCCAGCCCATGAGCAGATAGATCATAGTCGATGCGTATTTCAACTTGCCCATGGCAAAGATCTTGAGGTTAATCCCCAGCAGTGCCAGTCCCCATACCACTCCGAAGAAAGACCAGCCCCAGCCTCCGCGAATTGTTCCAATCATCACAGGCGTGTAAGTTCCGGCGATCAGAAAGAAAATAGAAGAATGATCCAGGATCCGGAAAAAGCGTTTTACCTTGGGTTGAGGAAAGGCGTGATAGAGCGTGGAAGCCAGAAAGAGCATAATCAAAGATGCTCCATAAATGCTGAACGACACGACCTTCCAGACGTCACTTTGTTTGGCAGCAAAGACCACTAGAATCACCAGTGCTGCAATGGAAAGCCCCACGCCGGTGCCGTGGGAAATGCTATTGGCGATTTCTTCGCCCAGACTCTGCTTCTGCGAGAGAGGCACTCTATCCAAGAAACTGGGTTTATCTTGCTTTTTCATAAAACCTCTTGTAGCATTCAGTAAGGATCGATTCCATGGGTTCCGGCACCAAGCCAGCAATTGACTTGCCTGCACGGATCAAACGCCGGATCTGAGTGGACGAAACATCTATGGGCTCTGTCTTGAGCACAAAATGCCGGATCTGGGACAGGGTGGGCGAAAGCAGCTCCGCTCCTGGGCGGGGTATGATGAGGAAGAAGAGATTGCTGAGCAACCACTCATAATTATACCACTGCTGCAGGTTATCCAGATTGTCACTGCCGATCACAAAACAAAACTTCTTTTCAGGATGGAGAGAGTGAAGACGCTGCATTAGATCTGCTGTGTAACCACTACCGGTGGAATCATCCAGCCAAAGCTCAAACTCCGGATGTGAGGCTAGAGTCAGGCGGATGTTCTTGCAGCGTTCATTGAAGGACAAACGCAGCTCACTGGGCTTGAAGCGATGTTTATGATTGGGCATAAAGACCACTTTGGCAACTGGACTGAGCTCCAGTATCTGCCGTGCCAAGCCTAGATGGCCGTTGTGGATCGGGTCAAAGCTGCCCCCAAGGATAGCGTATGCGCCATCCAGTGAAGAAAGATTATTCAAAGCGGCGCTTGAGTTTGCGGTGTTCTTTGGATTCTGGATACTTCTCGGCCAAGCGGTTATAGCTCTCCTGGGCCAGCTCCCGGTTTCCCTGATGCAGATGCAGCTTGGCACTGTAATAGAGGGAGAGTTTATCCACGGTATTGGTGTTTCCCAGCTCTGTAACTTCGTTAAAATACATCAGAGCAGCACTGTAATCTCCCATTTTATAGTAGATATAGCCGTTGCGATAGCGTTTTTCGATCAGCTTATTCTGAGCCTGGCGGATATACTCCAAGGCTTCCTGATAGCGTTGATCATTGGGATAGCGGCGGATAAAGGTGCGAAAGGCATCGATGCAAGCCAGAGTGAGGGCTTGATCATACTGCGAGGGCAGAGACTCCTCAAAATAGGTAAGACCCGTGAAGTAATAAGCATCGGGTATTCTGGCATTTTCCGGGAAAGTACGAATGAATTGCTCCAGTCTCAATCTGGCATCTGCCCAGCGATTCACAGACATATAGCTCTCTGCCAGGCGGATCATGGCATGGGCAGAAGAGGCAGTGCGGCGTTCGAAAGAGATCTCGTCATAGAGCACGGCGGCTCTGGAATACTTGCCAGCCGAGAACAGAGAATCTGCGATCTGCAGCTTCTCCTCCGGGCTCATGTTAGCCCTGTAGCGGTTCTGTGAACAGGCTGAGAGCATCGCTAACAGCACCAGTAGCAAAATCAGGTGTTTCTTCATTCTATTTCCTTAAAAAAGCGTGTTATTCCGTTGTCCAGAGTAAAAAAATCATTGAGGCCAGACCAAGACTGGCTACCACAGGCTCAAACCATCTGAGACGGTTGCCGAGATACTCTCCTGCCCTGTCGCTACTGCGCTCAAAGGCAAGGCTGCGAATCATGGTTAGCCTGGCATCAGGCAGGGAAATCTGCTTCACGGTGAAGTTATAGACCGGTCTGCGTTCCCTTCTGTATGATAGAAAACCCTTGTGTTCCACAGTTTCCCAGACGATCTCCAGGTTGATCTGTACCAGGCTGGCTGATTCCAGACCATAGCTTTCCAAGCGCCCGGTGAGACTGGCATGAATATCATCCTGTTCTTCCAAAAAGAAAACCGATGAATGAGCAGTGGTGCTTTCTCGAAGATCCGCTCCCCTCAGCAATAACTCGCTGCGCAGAGCAGTCTCCAAACTGCCTGTCCATTCACCGGTTCTAAGTTCCAGAAACAGAGGTTGCCCGAGATCTATCAACCCGGCAAGCTGAACCGCCAGGGCTTCTATCTCCTGTCTTTGCTGCACTCCATGGAGTGAAACGACCAGCAGAAGAACTGCGAGCAACAGGTAATGCTTCAATTTATTCGGTCCAGCCTCTCAGGAGACGATTGATCAGAGCCATATTCTGGTAATCGGGATGTTGGGACTTGAAGCTTTCCAGAGATTGTCTGGCAGCCTGGCGATCACCTTCAAAAGCTTGGATCATGGAGAGCTTGATCTTGGCATCCAAGGCTTTGGCGTGTTCAGGATAGCGATCGATCACATCCTGGAAACTGCGGGTAGCTTTGGGCATATTGCGTCCGGCATAATAGGATTCGGCAATCCAATAGAGGGCATTTGGAACGTAAGCATGCTCAGGATTGGCTGCAACGAAAGCTTCCAGACGCACGATGGCTTCTTCGAAATTGCCACGATCGTAGTAGGCCTTGGCGTTGTTGTAGCTATTCACAGCCCTGTCGGTGCGGGCACGGCCTCTGGCAGTGCGGGAACTAATGGCTTCCAGATCGTTTGCCACTACTGCAAGTTCGCTGGCCACATTGGAGACCTGACGGCGCATTGTGGTGAGCTCGCCATCCACATCGTTCCGGGAGCCGGAGAGGGTCTGACGCATCTCTTCCAGCTTGGCATCAATCTCAGCCAGCTCGGCTCGGGTCTGAGCTTTGCTTTCTTCGAGCATAGCAGCGGTGAGGGATTGATTTTCCTGCAGGCCAAGCTCCACGCTGTTCATAGTGGCATTGGTGGTTTCCTGCACCAAGAGCTGAAGGTTGTTTATGGTATTTTCCAGATCGCCGATAACGGCTATGATCTCGTTGATGGTGTTATGCTCATTGGCAAGTTTGCGCTCCAGGATCTCGATCCTCTGCACTGTATCCAGCACCATACCTTCGGTCTGTTCCAGATTGGCATTGTGCATGGTCTGCAGTTCTGCCAGACGTCCTGTTTCGGATTGGATACCGCTTTCAAGCTGAGCCACGATCACCCGGGTGCTATCCATACGGGTGCTGTATTCAGTGGCATACTGCTCGTATTTACTATCGATGGCTTGTAATCTTAGCTCGGATTCAGTGAGGTTGGTCCTCAGCTCTTCCAGGCGTTGATCAAAGCTGATCAGCACATCGTCGTTGAAGGTCTGATTGGCTTCATAAGCTTCTTTGAACCTGGTATATTCCTGCATCTGAGCTTCGCTCGCACTCTGTAGGGTTGCCAGATTTGCGCTGTATTCGCCCAGGGTGTTTTGCAAAGAAGTCACCCGGTCTTGGGTTTGGGTAATAGATGTGTCGCTACGCTCGGCATAATCTGCAAACTCGTTTCGAACTTCCATAATTCCGTTATTCATGGAGCTAAGGTCTTCCCTTAGCAAGCTCAGCTCACTTTCAAGATGAGCCAGAAGAACATCCAGACTATCCTGACTAATCTCGTAATCGCTTCTGAGGTTGCCAAAGTCATCAGTCATTCTCATTTGTTGATACTCGATTCGGCCTATTCTTTCGCGTTCGGCCTGAAAAGTACGATTGCTCACACACCCTGCGACCAGACTTATCGCAAAGATAACAACAAGCAGTTTTCTCATATTGTTCTCCTTTTTG
>JAZHDE010000154.1:0-4313 GCA_036584515.1 Candidatus Cloacimonadota bacterium
AATCCCTAATCACTGTTAAGCGACAAGATGTCGCTTCCACTATGCGAAGCAGCTCAGCATTAACTTCTGACTTCTAACTTCTCACTTCTAACTTAAGGCGCAAAAGACAGGGAAGTCCTTGACCACCAAGCGGTAAACCGCCTCTGCACCCAGTTCTGGCCAGGCATATGTTTCACATGAAACAATGCACTTGCTGAGCAGGGCTGCCACTCCTCCGCTACAGACGAAATAGACAGCACCATGTTCATGGATAGAATTCTGCACCGCGGCAGACCTCTCCCCTTTACCGATCATGACCCGGAGTCCGTGCTCCAGAAGATAGGGCGTGTAGGGATCCATGCGGGAACTGGTGGTTGGACCCACCGAACCGCATACTTTTCCGGGTGGCGTGGGTGAAGGACCACAATAGAAGATCGCAGCAGTTATGAGTTCAAAGGGTAAGCTCTCCCCCCTCTGCAGGAGCTGAACCAATTTCTTATGCGCCTGATCCCTAGCCGTGAAGATTTCGCCACTGAGCAGATAGCTCTCCCCTGCCTGCAGGCCGCTGAGAGTGGCTTCATCCAGGGGAAGTTCCAGTTTGCGGGGCAGGATACTCATAAAAGAATCTCCGTATGCTTGTGGGAATGACATTGCAGGTTTATAGCCAGCGGCAGAGAAGCAATGTGGCAAGGTGCGGTGCGGATGGAGACCTTGAGCGCGGTGGTCTTGCCACCCAGTCCCATGGGACCGATACCCGTGGCATTGACGGCTCCCAGCAGCCTCTTCTCCAAGGCAGCATACAATGGATTGGGGTGCGGGGCACGTAGATCTACCAGGAGAGCTTTCTTGGCCAACAGCGGGGCAGTCTCGAAATTACCACCTATGCCTATACCAATGATCAGAGGCGGACAGGCCTTGGAGCCGGCATCACGAACCAGATTAACCAAGCATTCTTCTATTGTGTCCGCTCCGGCAGCGGGCGTGAGCATGATGAGACGGCTCATATTCTCCGCTCCCCCACCTTTCTGGGCGATTCTGATCCGCAGACGCTCCCCTTCCACCTGTTTCACGTGAAACACTCCCGGTGTATTATCCCCGGTATTGACCCTGTCAAAGAGCGGATCGCGAACAATGGATGCCCGGAGGTAGTTCTCCCGGCTGGCTTGAGATAGAGCGCGGTTGATAATCTGCTCCAAAGTTCCTCCCTCAATCCGAACTTCTGTTCCCAGCTCGATAAAGAAGATCTGGCTGCCGGTGTCCTGACAGGGAACCAGGCGTTCATCTCGGGCAATCTCGGCATTATCAAGGATAGACTGCAGGATTTCTTTGGCATTGGGCTCAGTCTCAATCTCCAAAGCGCTTGAAATGAGGCTCAGAACTTGGGGATCCACTACAAAGGGAAACTCGCGGTAGGCTTCAAGGATGACTTGCTCAATCTGAGTGGCTGTGATAAGTCTGGTCATATTACGCTCTCTGTCTGGTGATAAGATATTTTAGCAGGGCTTCGTTCAAAGGGGTGGAACTGCTGATCGCATTGTATTCAATCTGCGCTTGATGGCAGCCTTCTTTCAGAAAGCGGGTGTGGGCAGTGAAGTTTTCCAGATATTCTTTACGGATCTGCCAGGGATTAACCGTTAGCTTCTCCCCCGTTTCACTATCCACAAATTCTGTTTCGTGCTTGAATTTGAAGCTCTCCTCTGCAGTATCTGTGATGTGAAAGACCAATACTTCGTTCTTGCGGTTGCGAAATTGTTTCAGCGACGCCAATACTTGGGCGGGGTCTTCCAAAAAGTCTGAGATGATGATAATCAGGCTGCGTTTACGGATGCTTTCGGCGATCTGTTGCAATTGGAGAAGTTGCCCGCTGCCGCCTCCGGCTTTGAGTTCCAAGAGGCAGGCAAATATCTGTCCCAGATAGGCACGATAGGCTTTGGGTGCCAGTTGATGGGTGATTCTATCGTTGAAAGTGATGAGCCCGGTGGCATCTTTCTGAGAGATCATGAGCCAAGCCAGAGCTCCTGCCAGACGGGTGGCATAATCCATCTTGGAACCTTTTCCGCTATCGTAAAACATGCTTCTGGAATGATCCAGAATGATGTAGGCACGGAGGTTGGTCTCTTCTTCAAAGCGTTTGATGTAGTAACGCTCGGTGCGTGCCGCCACCTTCCAATCCAAATCGCGCAGGCTTTCGCCGGGATTGTATTGACGGTGATCGGAGAATTCTACACTGAAGCCGTGATAGGGAGATTTGTGCAGACCAATCAGGAAACCCTCCACAATAGCGTGGGTTTGAATCTGAAACTTCTTCAGCCTCGCCAGGGCTTCATCGTCAAGCAGGGGCATTACTTAGCTTTGGGACGATAGAGCAGGGCAAAGGGAATAATGATCACATAGACCAGTGCGAGCAGGATGGGAGAAACGGTTATCTCATTAATTCCCATAATGATATAGCCCACAATCATAAGAACCAGTGCCACCAGGAGAATCAAGTAATTCACCCGGCCAAGTCCCATACGGTCTTTTTTCTGTTTTGCCATTCTTAATTCCTTATTTATCGAGTTACCCGGAGCAGATCCGGTTCATTTTGTGTATTCTTGCACCAAAGCGTCATACGCTGCATTTGCGAGGTCTTGACGTTTCACGCGTGTACCACCCGCTATTGGCTCCAGCACTCTCACTTTAACCGTTATTGAGTGCCCCAAAAGCTTCGTAAAATGCGGGAGGAAGTCCATATCACCATACCAACAGATTAGGTCACGGTTCGCTTCACTACGGGGCTGATTATCGATTTTAACGTAATTTATGCAGATAGGAAGGATGTCCAGATCTGCCTGACGGGCTATTTCGAAGAGGGAACTGCGGAATTCTCTGATTTTGCTGCCGTCGGTGCTGGTGCCTTCCGGGAAGAGCACGATGCGGAAGCCGTCCCGGGCAGTTTGACTGAAGCGTTCGATTTCCTTGGGCAGAGAGACGAATTTCTTTCTATCGGTATAGAGGCTGCCGCCGTAGCGGGTGATGGCGCCCAGGAAGGGGGTCTTGCCCATCTCTTCGGAGGTGATGAAGACGAATTCCCGCAGGGAGCTGAGCACGATGATATCGGTGTAGGAAACGTGATTGGCGACCACCAGATAGTTCTTTGTGTCCAGGAGTTTCAGGGCCTCGGGGTTTTCCAGTTCCACTGTGATGCGCAGGGATTTCAGATAACGACGGGCGCTGTCTGTAGTGAAGCGGTTGCAGCGTTTACGCAGCTTGATGGGGTCTTTGGTTGTGAGGTAAGCCAGCTGGCCCAACGTCATGAAGCGCAGGGTGAGCCAGATATTGAAAAAGAAGTAGTAGAGCTTGCGCAAGACTATTCCTCGGAGGCGGGATCGTCCTGCTTGATGCGGCTGCGGTGTTTGATCTCATCCGCGCTGAGCAGGGTGAGAAAATCTATGCATTTGAAGCTCTTATCAAGTGCAGGGGCGCCGCAGACCTTGGCTCCGGCTTTGAGGTAGGAAAAGAGCAGGGAGGGGATCAATTCCCGGTGGTTCAGTTCCAGAGATAGTTTGTGGGATGGATTGCGGCGAAGCTGACGCTTGAATCCCGGCACCCGGAATTTGGTGCGGGGACGCAGCTTGTGCAGATCCAGCATGTGTCCCTGAGAGCTCAGGTAGTGATAGATCTCTCGGATCTCTTCCTTGTTCATGGTCTTGATGCTGGAGCAGCCGAAGAGGTAATCCGTCTGGCTGGCAGTCACATAAGCTCGGATGCCTTCCCAGAGCAGGGCAATGGTGAGTCCGGTCCGATGGGAGGGATGCACGCAGGCACGTCCCAGTTCCAGCTTGTTCCCGGGGAGTTTCTGGATGCTTTTCATGCGGAATTCGGTGGCGCTGTAGAACTTCTTGGTGTGCAGAGAGCTTTGCAGGCGGTAGGTGCCGATCAGCAGTCCGGTAGCCTTCTCGATGATCATCAGGTGATCGCAGGTCTTGTCAAATTTATCCTTGTCCTTCCCGTTTTTCTTCTTGCGGTGCAGCAGTTCTTCCAGGAAGACGAGGTGACGCAGACGCAGGACGGCTTCGAGTTCCTCTGTGGAATCTGCCGTCTTGATGATATGCCCGGTTCGTTCGATCAGAATGGGCAGATTGGCACGGAAGTTTTTGAGCCTGTTATGGCTCTTAAAAGGGGGTACGAGCTTGAGTTTCTTTTCTTTATCCGGCATTCTGATATCCTGTTCTTAGGGTACGGGCAGGATTCTTCTCTTTGCTGCATTTGTCAAGCGCATTCCTCACTTCAGCAGCACCCGACAAAATAATTGAAAACGCTGAGAATTATGCGTAAGAAAATAGAATGGACGG
>JAZHDE010000155.1:0-4298 GCA_036584515.1 Candidatus Cloacimonadota bacterium
TTGGAGAATCCCAAACTCCGGAGGAACTCATCACCAAGATCAAGCAAATCAAACTAATGCTCACAGAGGTAAGAAAATGACACAATTAAGCCAAGCCCGGAATACACAGATCAGCCCGGAAATATCGAGGGCTGCCAGAGAAGAAAAGATCGAGGAGAGCCGTTTGCTCGAACTGATCGCCACAGGCGAAGTGGTGATCCCGCATAACAAGAACCGCAAGGCCCGGCCAATAGCCATAGGAAACAGGATGCGCACCAAGGTCAATGCCAATATTGGCACCTCCAATGTGAGCTGTGATCCCTCTGAAGAGCTGGGAAAGCTGCAGATATGTGCCAAATATGGGGCAGATAGCGTGATGGATCTCTCCACCGGGGGGAACCTGGACGAGATCCGTTCCCTCATGCTCAGGGAAACAGATCTGATCCTGGGCACGGTACCCATCTATGCAGTTGCATCCAAGCTGGAGCGGATATCAAAGGATATCACTCATTTTGAGCCGGAGATGCTCTTTGATGAGATCGAAAAGCAAGCTGAACAGGGTGTGGATTTTATGACTGTGCATGCCGGGATAACGCGTTGGAGTGTGGCAGCACATCTCAAAACAGAGAGGAAACTGGGCATCGTGAGCCGGGGTGGATCACTGCTCAAACGCTGGATGGTTCATACCGGCAAGGAGAACCCGCTCTATGAACAGTATGACAGATTGCTGGAGATCTGCTTTCAGCACGATCTTACTCTGAGTCTGGGCGATGGTTTCCGTCCGGGAGCCATTAGCGACGCCACTGATTCTACTCAAGTCTCGGAACTGATCATTCTGGGAGAACTGGTGAAACGAGCCAGGGACAGAGGAGTGCAGGTGATGGTTGAAGGTCCCGGACACGTGCCTTTCAGAGATATCGTGGCCAATGTGCAACTGGAGAAGAGGATCTGCCACAAGGCTCCCTTCTACGTGCTTGGTCCTTTGCCCACGGATTTTGCGGGGGGTTACGATCATATCACGGGAGCAATTGGTGGCGCTCTGGCAGCTGCAGCGGGAGCTGATTTCCTCTGTTATGTGACTCCTTCCGAACATCTTTGTCTACCAGATCTGGATGATGTCAAGCAGGGCATCATCGCCTCCCGGATCGCAGCTCATGTGGCAGATATCGCCAAAGATCTTCCGGGAGCCCTGGAAGTGGATAACGCCATTGCAGAGGCCAGAAGAAAGATGGATTGGGAGACGGTGTTCAACAACAGTGTTGATCCTGAACTGGCAAGAAGACGCAAGAATGAGACCTCCAGCGATCTAAACGATCAGTGCAGTATGTGCGGTAAGCTTTGTGCCATCAAGATCGACAAGGAAAACCCTGGTGTATAAACAACAGATTGCCGTTGTGGGATCCATGGACAGCAGTGGTGGAGCCGGTATCAATCAGGATATCAGGATTGCCACCCTCCTGGATACCTCTGTCCAAACCTGTGTCGGCGCTCTAACAATTCAAAGCAGTCTTGGGGTGGAATCAATCCACCCCACTGCTTTTAGTGTGTTTCAGACAAATTTGGAAAGCATTTTGAGGCATCCGGATCTCCACTATCTCAAGATTGGTGCTCTGAGTCAAATTGAACAGCTTGAATACCTCTGTGCCAGGCTCAAGCAGCCTCGGGAGAGGATTGTGGTATTGGATCCGGTGATCAGACCCAGCCGGGGAGTTGCGTTTTTAGACGAGGAAGGGATAGAGGCACTGAGGAAACTGGCTCAGGTTGCGGACTATGTCTGTCCCAACCTGCCAGAGCTTTTAGCTCTTGCGGGAAAGGCTGATGCGGATCCGGTTGAGGTGGCTCAGGACTATGCTAATCTCACGGGAACAAAACTGCTGCTGACCGGGGGACATGCCGCAGGAAGCTCTGTGGAAGACAGACTCTATGACGGGAAAAATATCAGGTCTTGCATACATCCGCGGCAGAACTGGGGCTACTCCCACGGCACAGGCTGTGCTTTTTCAATGGCATTCACCTGTTTCCTGGCCCGGGGCTATAGTACAGAGAAAGCTTTTCGATCTGCTTCTCAGTGGGTCTATGAGTACTATAACCGAGTAAACGGCATAACTTTCCCAGAGGGTTAGTGGGCTCACTCTCTTCAGGTTTCTCCAAATCGGAGATTGGTAGCCCAAAGCAATGAAGCAGCCCAAGCCCGCAGCGCTTGGTAAGCTCTGGCATCAGGCGGATTACCCGCCGGATAGATACCAACAGCTCACATGAGGCATCAGGAACAAACAGGTTCCCGGCCTTAAGATGCGTCCGGCTTAGATCTCGCTGGGGCTATCGCTCTCTATCTCCAGGATGCTATCTGACTCAGAACCATCCAGCACTGGGATGTTCTTCAATTTGGATTGGATCATGCGAGTACGGGTGCCCACCAGTTTTTCGATGTCATCACCGGCTCCGCGAATCTTTTTCTGAGCCGAATCCAGCACATTGCCAAAGAGCTGAAACTGCTGTTTCACTGCGCCCAATAGCTTCCAAACTTCACTGCTGCGTTTTTGAACTTGAAGCGTGCGGAATCCCATCTGCAGGCTATTGATAAAGGCTCCCAGAGTGGTGGGTCCAGCTATGCAGATCTGCAAGTCGATTTGCAGAGAGTGCACCAGATTTGTGTTTTGCAGCACTTCAGCATAAAGACCTTCAAAAGGTAAAAACATGATGGCAAAATCTGTGGTCTCGGGCGGATTGATGTATTTATTATGAATATCCTTGGCAGATGTACGGATGGCATTTTCCAGTTCCTTGCGGGCGAGGGTGATCTTCTTGGGCTCAGCTTCGTTGTATGCATCCAATAGCTTCTGATAGGCAGCATCTGGAAATTTGGAATCTATGGGCAGGTAGATCATGGTATCATCCTCGTCCTTTCCCGGTAGCTTGATGGCATATTCCACGCGTTCCTGACTGCCCTTTACCACTGCTGCGTTCATCTCATACTGATCCGGCGTAAGGATGGACTCCAAGATGCCTCCCAGTTGAATCTCTCCAATTATGCCCCTGGTTTTAACATTGGTAAGCACCTTCTTCAAGCCACCCACGTCACTGGCCAGCGCCGTCATCTCGCCCAGCCCCTTATTCACACTTTCCAATTGATCTGAGACTTGCTTGAAAGCCTCTGTAATACGAGAATTGATGGTCTTCTGGAGCTTTTCGTCCACTGTCAGGCGCATCTCATCCAGCTTTTTGGAATTGCTCTCCTGCAGTAGCTCCAGCCTCTGTTGCACCGTCTCGCGGATGCTTTCCAGCTTTTGATCTGTAGACTTTTTGATCTCATCGTGCTTTCTGATATATTCCTCAGAACTGCGTTTCTGAGTCTCGGAGAATTCACCAAACTTACGGGATAGAGATTCTGTGAGGGATTCGATGGCTTTATTCATCTGCAAGCTGTATTCATTAAGCTTGGTTTCGGTTTCCCGGCGGATTTCGTCCAGTTTCTTGATAGATTGCTCGGAGTTTGCGGTTTGAATGCTTCCAAAGCTTTTGAGCTCTGCCTTGATTTGTTCGTTCAAGAGGGCAATCGACTTGCTAATGCTTTCCTGCATAGTACTTAGCTTGGCTTCGGTTTCTTTGCGGATGGAATCCTGCTTGGCCACAATACCCTCGGAAATCTTGGCAAGGAGAGTGGAAAACTCTGCCAGTTTATCGTCGTTGGCAGCTCGAAGATTCTTAAAACTGGCGGAAAGCTCGGTGCGGTTGTCCAGTAGCCCCTGGTTTAGCTCAGTCTTGAGCGTGCCAAAGAGATTGATCAGCTCCGTGCGATTGTTTGAGTTTATTGTGTTTTGGTTTGTCGCTATGCGGTCAACCTCAGCTTTGAAAGCACTTTCCAGCCTTGATGAGTCCACTTGAACACTTGACTTTTTGAATATCAAGATTATCAAATTGGCTATCACGCCTACCACGATCACTAGCAATAACATTGTTTCCATCTTCCTCTCCCAGCTTAGTTTTATTTAGTTCTTCCCAGCCTCCAGATGGCAGAGGGGGTGTCAAGCACTAATCGCTTGCTTCCTTGGAAATTCAGACTATGAAGGATGAGAAGAGCTTTCAGGAGTTCTTGCTTCGATTCAGCATTTCTTGCCTAAGGAGGGCAGCTTTCTTGCTCAGAAAAGCCTCAATCTCTGCCTCGGAAGGCATTGTGCCTTTGGGATAGAGTTCGTGCCAAGCTTTTATGTATCTAAGCCCATTGCACATGCCGTAAAACATGGCGCGTCTTAGCTTTCTTCTCCCTTATTCCTGGCGGAGTCTTCGCCGTGTCTTCGCCCAGTCTTCCCGAGCACTTT
>JAZHDE010000156.1:0-4193 GCA_036584515.1 Candidatus Cloacimonadota bacterium
GCGCACCGGCATATAGAAAGTGCGGGTAGCCCACTCGGCAGTTTGCTCCGGAGCTGTGAACCATTTGATGAATTCCCAGGCAGCTTCTTCCCTGCGGGTATCACCGCTCTTGAAGATCACTATGTTAGTTCCGCTCACGGCACTGTGATTGGTTCTGTGAATGGGCAGCGGAGCATAACCCATGTTAAAATTGATCGGTTCCTGCCTCATATGTGTGATGGACACGCTGGAGCCCTCATACATAGCTACCTTTCCAGCCAGAAAGTCATTTTGCCCTTCATAACCACTCACGGTATAAACCGTATTGTCCTTATGAATGAGATCTGTGATGAAGTTCAATGCCTCAAGACCATACTGACTATTCAAAGCCGGCTGTCCACTGGCGTCCACAACGCTTCCACCTGCCTGATGCAGCAGATTGATAAACTGCCATTCATTGACGGCAAAGTTTGTACCATAATGCTCTGGTCTTTGCCCTGAGGGCACCTGATCCGTCAATAGACGGCAATAGCGCCGGAATTCCTCCCAGTTTTCAGGGAAGTGATTTGGATCAAGCCCGGCTCTGTAAAAGGCATCTTTATTATAGAAATAGGCTCTCACACTCTTGTTGAAGGGCATGCTCCAGAGAGTGCCATCAAAGGTATTACTGCTGATGAAAACAGGATAGTAATCCGCCAATTCCTCTTCTCCAAAGTTCGGATCCCGGGCGATCATATCATCCATGGAGACCAGTACTTCGGCATCGATATACTTGGCAGTCCAGGATTCATAGACCTGGGCAATGTCCGGCTGTTTATTAGCCTGTATGGAGGCCATCAGCTTCTGGGATAAAGCCGCATAGCTGCTCACCGGAATAGCGACAATATCGATATTGGGATGGCTCTTTTCAAAGTCCTTGATCATATCCATCAGAACGTCGCCAATCGGTCCGCTGGTGCCGTGCCAGAAACTCACCCTGATCTTGCCGGAACTTCCGGCCTTGCTGCAACTTCCCAGCACTAAAAGGGATAGCAGCAGTAGCATTGTGCAAAGCTTTCTCATAACAAATATCCTTATCTTTATACCGCTTTAGGCTTGCAAACCTGCAGTATCAATAATCTCAAAACCCAATTCCTGCTGCATAGTCTTGATATTCTTCAACAGGTTTGGTACGATGGGAACGCCATGCTCCCGTACTCTCAGTTCGTTTTCATATTCCTTCTCTCCTGCCACCCAGATACGTTCTCTGCCTGGGAGCAGCGTGGAGTTCTGCAAATCTCTGCAGATATCTCCGCAGATCTTGCGAAAACGGTCAATCTCGATAAAGAAATCTATATTTATGGCTAGGAAGAAGTGACCCAGCCGATAGGGACAGGGCTTGCCAAGCTCATCCGTGCCTAAAAGTGCATTGGTGAAGCTGCCGTCCTGCAGCGCGGCACAGAGGATTTCCACCATCGTTGCCAAGCCATAACCCTTATGACTTCCCGAAAGCTCATCCATGCCACCAATAGGCAGCAGAGCAGCAGTCTGCGAAACCAGATCCTTCAGGAGTTTGGGAGTATTGGTGCAATAGTTCCCTTCCCGATCGATCGCCCAGCCTTCCGGAGTATTCTTCTCTTCCCGATCAAGCTGCTCGATCTTACCTCGTTGCGAGATTGAGGTTGCCGCATCGTACAGGAAGGGATAAGCCAGATCTGTGGGTGCCCCGAAACAGATGGGATTGGTGCCCAGTAGCGGATCAACTCCATTTGTGGGGCATATAGAGGGACGGGCATTGGTGAAGACCAGACCGATCATGTTATGGCGGGTGGCTAGCTCTGAATAGTAGCCGCAAATACCATAATGAGTGGAATTGCGCACTGCTACAGCCCCAAGCCCATACTTCCCTGCCTTACTGATGGCTTCCAGCATGGCTTTATGCGCCACCACGTGTCCCATTCCATGATTGCCATCCCAAACCGCTGTGGCATAACGATCCTGGATCACATCGATCTTGGTGACCGGCTGCTGGATTCCCAGCTTGATCCGGTCATAATACATCTTCAATCTGCCGATACCGTGGGATTCAATTCCCTTCAGATCTGAAGCAATCAAGATTTCTGAACATATCCTGGCGTCATCTTTGGGCACACCGATTCTGGTGAAGACCTCCACCATGAAGTTCTGGAGTACATCGATAGGTAAATGCAACATAACTTATATCCTTAAAGTCTGATATTGGGAGGCAGGAGTTCAGCTCTCAGAGGCGGAAAACCATTAAAACTCACCGAGCTGTAGCTCTGAGTATAAGCTCCGGTGGTGAAGATAAAGACCTTATCTCCCGGTTGACTGGTCTCCGGCATGTGATAGCGAAAATGCTCGTACATAATGTCCATAGAATCACAAGTCGGACCCGCCAGGATCACTTCCTCCGCCAGACCTTGTCTATCAAAATAGATGGGGAACTTGATCGATTCATCGATCGTTTCGATCAAACCGCCAAACTTACCCACGTCAAGATAAACCCAAAGATAAAGATTACTCTTGGATTTCTTGCTGATATTGACTATTTCCGAGACGATGATCCCGGAATCTGCCACCAGGGACCTTCCCGGTTCCAGGATCAACTGCGGCATATTATCGCCAAAGTCTTCCTGAATGAAACGCAGGATTTCCTCTGCATACTCGTGCACTTCATAAGTAGGATCAACGTAACTGGCGGGAAATCCTCCCCCCAGATTGATCATCTTGAGTTCTATCCCTTCTTCCCAGGCAGCGTCAAAGAGGTATTTGCAACGCGCAATGGCATCATCCCACTGACCGATATCTCTCTGCTGAGAACCCACATGGAAAGAGATCCCATAGGGCTGCAAACCGCTTTTATCGGCTTCCATGATCAAATTGTAGATCACGTCCGAATGCGAACCAAACTTCCGGGAGAGCGGCCAGTCCGCACCTGTACCTTCCGTGAGAATACGGAAAAGGATGCGGGAGCCGGGAGCCAACTCCGCCAGATTCTTCAGATCATTCTCGCTATCAGTCACAAACATCCTGACACCGTGTTCATAGAAATAGGATATGTCGGAGCGTTTTTTTATAGTATTGCCATAGCTCAGACGATCCGGCTCTACTCCCAATCTCAGCATCTGATCCAGCTCGTATCTGGAAGCTATATCGAAGCAGGAACCTTCTTCATGAAGCATGCCGATAACCTCATTCATGGGATTGGCTTTCACGGCAAAGTAGATCTGCGCCATCGGAAAACAGCGGGAGAGATCAAGGTAACTCTTGCGGATCTTTTCCAGATCAACCAGCAGAACCGGAGTCTGAATATCCTTGGTGTACTCTTTTAGGGCAGCGAAGTGATCTGGATCAATAAAACGCTGCAACGGAAAATGATACGCTTCTCTATACATGGCAGAGTCCTCGGTTTCAGTATTTACGGTACAATTGCAGATACGGCTGATACTGTCAATGAAAAACAGCTAGACATATCAGTGAACAGTGATCAGTGAACAGAAAGTGACGTGTAACAAGTGACGAGTGCCGAGAAAGGCAGGTTCGGAGCTGGGAGACATACGAATCCTGATTCAAAGATCAGGACTTCAGTATAGTAAGTGTCTATGCCTGACGTCATAGCCCGGAGGGCGAAAGATCATAGCGAGGGTGCGAAGCGCAGCGAAGCCCCTCGTTTTTTTGTACAGTGTTTTCCATAAAAATAATCACCCCCCCACCCCATTGGAAAGCGCTGCTTTCCAATGGGGTGGGGGATTGATAAGAAAAAGAGTGGTTTCTGGCTTCCCTGACCCACGGTTCGCTGCGCTTCACCGTGGGCTCCGCAGATGTCACCCCACTAAAGCGGGGTTCATGGTTGTAGCGCTTCGGAGAGCACCACTACACTTCCCGGGGTTCAGTGTTGTGGTGCTTTTCGAAGAAAGACCGTTGCATATGCAGTAAAACATGGCGCGTCTTAGGTCTCTTCTCCATGCTCCGCGAATCGTCATTCCTGCGACCGGGGTCCTCGCCAAACCGCTTGCGGTTTGGTGGGGTGGGATCAAGGCTGTGTGAAAAGGAACAGAATGTCACGTAGTAGTCAGGAAGTCCGGAACGAAGTGGAGGACGCTGAATATAGCCCAGGACGCAGTCCTGGGGCTGGAGTTTGGACAATTAGTGTAAATTTTCAAAATAAAGCTTGACATACCTACGCATGTTTTAATAATGACTCCAAACTGAGA
>JAZHDE010000157.1:0-4180 GCA_036584515.1 Candidatus Cloacimonadota bacterium
AGGAAAACTACCCGCTTAAACACCTGGAGTATAGTGATCGGGAGCAGAGTCTTGCCGCTTTTATTAAGCTCTATTATTCAGGGAAGGATGAACTGCCGGACGAGATTCTTTTGCCTTTTACAGTAAGCGAACAGCCTGAACTGAATTCCTGGTTGGATCACAAACTACTGACACCCCAGAAAGGAGAACGTACCAAGCTTCTTGCCATGGCAAAGCGCAACGCTTTTCATCTGATCGAAGAACAGAAACTTGCCCACCTCCGCAAAGCCAACCGCACGATTTTCCCCATTCAGGAGCTCAAAGAAAAGCTAAATCTTGCCAAACTCCCCCGCAAGATCGTCTGCATGGATATCAGCACTATACAGGGCACAGATACTGTTTCATCTGCAGTTTTCTTCGAGAATGGCAAAGCCAAAAAGAAGTATTACCGACACTTCATTATCCGCTCCATTGATTCTCAGAACGATTTTGCTGCCATGGCTGAAACCATGGAGAGATTCCTGCTGGAGATAGACAAAGATCCCACGATCAAGCCCGACCTTTTCATCATAGACGGAGGCAAGGGACAACTGGGCATTAGCCATGAGAAACTGATAAACTCAGCTCATGCTGAAATACCAATCATATCTCTGGCAAAAAGGATAGAAGAGATCTACCTGCCAAACCAGTCTGAACCAATCATTCTACCCCGCTCCTGTGCGTCTCTTCGCTTGATCACAACCATTCGGGATGAAGCTCATCGCTTTGCCATCAATTTCCACCGCAGCCGCAGATCCAAGCGCACTTTAATCAGCGAGTTGGAATCTATCCCAGGAATAGGAGAATTGAGCAAATTCACGCTTCTTAAAAGCCTGGGCTCTGTGGAAGCCATCAGAGAAGCAAGCAGAGAAGAACTCTGTGCTATCAAAGGAATAGGAGAACTAACCGCAGAAAAGATCTACTGCTATTTTCATCCCGTAGATTCTGAATAAACGGATTCCTCTGAAACACCCAGTTTCAATATCTGCCTAATCTCATCTGCAATCTGGACAAGGTCAATCTCTTCAGAGCTTGTGGTCCACTGTGTGAGGATAAAGTCCATGCTTCCCATAATCACAAAGGCCAGAGTTCTGGGATTAACCGGCCTGAATACCCCATGCTTAATACAATCATCACATAGCTGGGTAACATAGTCCAGGTAATCGCTGAAGGGATTGTAGTTAGGATTCTCCAACCTGAATACCTCACTCTTTCGCCATTCAACAACCATGAATCGTAAGACATCCGGATTTTTGGTAAACAGCGAAATGTGGTATTCCACAAAGCCAATTAGTCTTTGGGCGGGATCACTACCACTTTCTATAAGTTGCTTGATCTGAGCCAATCTTTCCGTGATCACGGATTGCATTGCTTGTACAAACATATCAACTTTGTTCTTGTAATAAAGATAAACCGTGCCGTTTGCCACTCCGGCATGATTTGCCACGTCCGACACAGATGAGTTCTCAAAACCTCTGTGAGCAAAGACCTCTATGGCTGCCTTCAGTATCCTCTCTCTCTTGTCTAAACGATTGACTTGCCTAAGTTTAGTTCGTTTCATACAATCTCCAAAATGATCTCTAGTCTAAACGCATTTTTTGTAACCAACACTCGAAATCACACATGTTTCTTATTGTTTTTCCTATTGGAATCGTGTCAAGAACTCAATTCGCACCATGACCACAATAGTTGCTGTGGTTACCTTCCCTTATCAAGGATACAGTTAATTCCCAAAAAAAATAGTGAAGCTTACGAAGCAGCTTCACTATTTAATTGAGATATCTTTTATTGGTTTTTGCCGATCTCCATACCACGCTTGATGGCGATCAGGTTCTTCTCCAGAAGATCCGGATTCTTGGATTTTAGGAAGGCCGTGAGGTCCTCTTCCATTGTCTCGTATTTGATGATCCCGGTCTTGCCAATCACAATACCGATAGCCAGCATGTTCAGAACCATCATTGAGCCGATCTCAAGGGCTATGTCACTCATGGGTGAGTTGATGATGCACACATCATCGCGTTTCAAACCGTGGGGACACATGTTGTTATCGACTATCACGACTCCGCCCTTACGGACTGAGGGGCCAAACTTATCCAGGGATGGTTGGTTCAAGGCCACAAGCACGTCCGGATAGCTAACAATGGGAGAAGCAATGGGTTCGTCGGAAACTACTGCTGCGACGTTTGCTGTTCCGCCCCTCATTTCGGGACCGTAGGAAGGAAGCCAGGAAACGTTCTTACCTTCAGCCATTCCAGCCTTGGCGATAAATTTTCCAATGGTCAGAACTCCCTGACCACCGAAACCTGCACAAATCATTTCGCATTTCATGCTTTCACCTCCTCTCCCTTATCTCTGAAGCAGCCAGGCTTGAAGAAAGGCAGCATGTTTTCCTTGGCCCATTCTCTGGATTTGATTGGGTCAAGACCCCAGTTTGTGGGACAGGTTGAGATGAATTCCACAAAGGTAAAGCCTCTTCCTTCTTTATTGTATGTAAGGGCTTTATGAACTGCTTTCTTGGCTTTGATAATATCAGCCGGACTCAGCAGAGACACTCTTTCTATGAAATACGGTGCAATCAGAGTGTTGAGAAGCTCGCTAACTCTGATAGGATGACCAATATCATCCACATTCCTGCCATAAGGTGAGGTAGTGGTCTTCATTCCGGGAAGAGTTGTAGGTGCCATTTGGCCACCGGTCATTCCGTAGATCGCATTATTGACAAAGAACACGGAAAGATGCTCGCCTCGGTTCGCAGCATGAATAATCTCTGCAGTACCGATAGCAGCCAGATCACCATCTCCCTGATAGGTAAAAACATGCATATCAGGACGGGCTCGCTTCATGCCTGTGGCAACCGCCGGAGCTCTGCCATGGGCTGCTTGAGCCATATCAAAATTGAAGAACTTGTAGGCAAAAACTGAACATCCGACAGGTGCAACACCGGTCATGATATTGGTGAGTCCAAGTTCTTCTATTGACTCTGCGATTAATCTATGAGCGACTCCATGCAAACAACCCGGGCAATAGGTAAAAGGAGTATCAGTGAGTGAATTTGGTCTTGTTGCTATTACTTCCATTTATCTCTCCTTAAAAACAAGCATCCAGCTTAGCTTCAACTTCAGCCGGTGTGAAGACTATACCGCCCACTTTGCCCCAGAAATCCACCGGAACCTTGCCGCTGACGGCAATCTTGACATCGTCAAGCATTTGACCGGTATTGAGCTCGAACACATAGACTTTCTTCACTTTGGGACCGATAGCTTTGGCGACAGCTTCATAGGGGAAGGGCCAGCAGGTGATGGGACGGATCAAGCCAATCTTCTTGCCTTTGGCGAGCATTTCATTCACAGCAGATTTGACTATTCTGGAAGCTGTTCCCCAAGCAACGCAAAGAATCTCATTGTCGTCATCAATGTGGTATTCTTCCCATCTGGTTTCATCACGCTCGATGACGGCGTATTTGGCATAAAGGTCGTTAACGTGTTTTTCCAGAACTGCAGGATCGATTTCCAGAGAGTTGATCTCGTGATGATGCTTCATATCTCCGTCTTCATTGGGGCAAATACACCAAGAGTTGTGTTGCTTTCCAAGTTCTGCGAGTTCTTCTTCTGTTCTGGCAGGTTTGAATTCCACCGGTTCCATCATTTGACCCAGCATACCATCGGCAAGGATCATGACGGGATTGCGATATTTATCTGCCAGGTCAAAAGCCTCGGAAGCCATATCGGCAAATTCCTGAACTGAGCTGGGAGCCAGAACTATCTGACGATAATCTCCGTGTCCCCCACCTTTGGTGGCTTGGAAATAGTCTCCCTGAGCAGGTTGGATATCACCCAGACCAGGTCCACCACGCTGTACGTTGATGATAACGGCAGGCAGTTCAGCACCGGCGATATATGATATACCTTCGGCCTTGAGGGAGATTCCGGGTGAAGAGGATGAAGTCATCACTCTTTTTCCAGCCCCGGCAGCACCATAAACCATATTAATAGCGGATACTTCACTTTCCGCTTGGAGGAAAGTTCCCCCCACTTTGGGCATCATCTTTGCCATATACTCAATCAACTCGCTTTGGGGAGTGATGGGATAGGCAAAATAAAGTCTGCAACCACTCCGGATCGCGGCCTCGGCTACAGCTTCATTTCCTTTCATTAATACTTTA
>JAZHDE010000158.1:0-4210 GCA_036584515.1 Candidatus Cloacimonadota bacterium
AAGCGACAGGATGTCGCTTCCACTATGCGAAGCAGCGCAGCTCTAATCCCTAGTCACTAATCCCTAATCACTGTTAAGCGACAGGATGTCGCTTCCACTATGCGAAGCAGCGCAGCTCTAATCCCTAGTCCCTAATCCCTAATCACTGTTAAGCGACAGGATGTCGCTTCCACTATGCGACAGCAGCGCAGCATTAACCATTAACTCATTCACTATTAACTCTAGCCCCCATTTACATATTGACAAAAATCGCCTTGCCTGAGATGATGATAATCAAGAAAATATCTGGAGTTTAGATGGATAACCGTATTTATGAGTACCTTGGAGTATTCATAATGTCGTGGCTCTTTGTCTTTGGGCTCACGCCTTTTGTGATCAAATTTGCCCACTGGTCCAATTTTGTGGACAAGCCGGAAGCCAGGAAGATGCACCTCAAAGCAACGCCGCTTTTAGGTGGAGTGAGTGTGTTTCTGGGCTTTTTCCTGCTCTGTATCTACGATGTGGCAATTTCCCCAGGAAGGTATTTTGATCTTCCCATGATGGGTTATCTCCTGGGCTCGGTTTTGATCGTTTTGATCGGAGTTGTGGACGACCGCCAGGGCATGAGGCCGCTAATCAAAATGTTTGGTCAAGTTATAGTAAGCCTTATCTTCATCTTCTCCAATTTTACCCTTAGTGAGCTGGCTCTGATGTTTGGCACGGTAAGTTTGCCCTGGGTGAATATCAGTTTTAGTTCGCTCTATCTCACTCTGCCTCTGATGATGTTTTGGATGGTGGGGCTGATGAATGCTTTGAACTTCCTGGATAATATGGATGGGATCATCAGCGGAATGGCGGGGATTTTGGGGCTGGGATTCTTCATTTTCAGCCTGCTCAATACCACACCTGCCAATACGGAATCCATGGCTCTGATCGGTTTGATCTCGCTCAGCTTTGCCGGTTCCACTCTTGGCTTTCTGCCCTATAACTTCAATCCTGCCAAGATCTTCCTCGGCGATGCCGGCTCGATGTTCATCGGCTATTTCCTCTCTTCCATGGGGATTCTGATGGCACGCTATGCCGCCAATACGCATCAGAACAAGGTCTTCTTCCTGCTGCCGGTGCTGCTTCTGAGCTATGCTATCTTCGATATTGCGCTGGTGAGCTATACCCGCAAACGCGATGGACGGCATGTGATGCAGGGAGGCAAAGACCATTCCACTCACAGGATTCACAACGTCCTGGGCTCCATTAAAGTCACTGCTGTTATCATCTATGCCATCAATATCTTAATTGTTCTCACTGCCACTATCGTCTTCAGAATTGGCAATCCTCAGTTGCTTCTGATCACCACAGCCCTGTTTGCCACTCTCTTTCTGGTTTTTGGCAGGAAGCTGGATCAGGTGCCGGTTTCCATCCCCAGTAACCAACTCAAGACCAAGAAAGGCGCTTGATGCAATTTGTGATCTTGGGCACGGGACCAGGCATTCCACAGCTGGATAAGCATTTGTCCAGCGTCTATGTGAGAAGTGGGGAGCTTTGTATTCTTCTGGACTGCGGAGAGGGCGTGAGCCGTGAAATCCTGCGTCTGGGTTATAACGGAGATCATCTGGATATCATCGTGATCACGCATTACCATCCGGATCACGTTTCCGGGCTCTTTATGCTGTTGCAGATGCTCTATCTGGAGCGCAGAACCAAGCCTTTGGAGCTGTATCTGCCGGAATGCCCTGAGTTTATCGAAAATGCCCTGCGACAGATGTACACCTTCAAAGAAAAGTTTCATTTCCCCCTCTCAATCCGTTTGATTGATGAGTTGCACGATCGTCATCCGCAGTTTGAAGCCATGATCTCGGATCACCTCCTGGGCTACCGTCCTCAGATTGAGAGCCTGGGTCTATCCAACCAGATGAAATCCTGGTCGATCAAGATCAGCGAGGATGATCGCAGCCTGCTGTATAGCTCGGATTTGGCTACGGTAGATTCCATTTCCGCCTTGCTGCCCGGAGTGCACACCATCATTGCGGACGCACTGCATCCTTCTGCAGAGCAGATTCTGGGGCTCGATCAGCTCGGTCTGAAACGGGTGCTGCTCACACATGGAATTTCCCCGGAATTGGGCTCAGCCCTTTCGGCCCGAACCAAGGCTGGAGCCTTGCGGCTGAATGAACACAATATCTATCTCTATGCCCGGGAGGGCGAAACCTATGAAGTTTAGAAGCTTTCCGCTCTGCGGGGCTGTGCTTGCCATCCTGGTGCTGATCTCGCTGACCGCCTGTGAGACCAATCGCTTTCGGCAGGTGGAAGACCTTTACAAAAAAGAACGTTACGCCGCCACGATCCAGGAAATCGATGCTTTTCTCCGGGTTGCCGAGAATGGCGCTCTGGCCACCCGCGCCGAAATGCTGAGGGCAGAGAGCTATATGCAACTGGGCTTGATGGCCGTGGAGCGGCAAAATCTAGATCTTGCCATCCGTTTTTTCAAGATATCCAATTCCCCTGAATCAGATGTCCATCTGGCTGAGATCTACAAGCGTCTTGCCTTGGAAGCTTTGGAGACCGGGAATAACGAACTGACGATGGAGTATCTGAATACCATCCAAAGAGAAATCCCGGATTCGAGATTGATCCCCGAAGTGCTCTTTCGTAAGATTTCGCTGTATCAAACCGTTTACCTGGATAACGATTCTGCCTGGAGAGATTATCGCAGGCTCTATGATGATTACTCTGATAACAGCTATGAGATACAAGCGCGGAACTATGCTTCCAGATTGATCCCGGGATTCATCGCCCATGCGCAGCAACTCTCGGACACCGGATACTACACGGAAGCCTTGGGTTTGCTCTTTGAGATGGATCGCTACCCGGTGGTAGATCACCCCGAGATGCAACGCCTGATCTCGGATGTCTATCAAGCTCAGGCAGAGGGCTTTTTGGTTTCAGAAGACTACCTGGAAGCGGATCGCCTCCTGCGTATTGCGCTGCAATATGATCCTTCCAAGAAGGCAGAAATCGACGCCCGTTTGGCTTCCATCACCGGCCTCTTTATTCAGATGGGCGATAGATATCTGGCACAGCGTGATTTCCCCAACGCCATGCTTTATTATAACAAGACTTTTGAGATTATTCCGGATTACGCTGAAGCACGTGCGGCAATTGCCCGTCTGGAACAGATCCAGATCAATATAGCCCGGGCTCAGGTGTTTGCCACTGAGGCAGAGGAAATGGAAGCAGGACGCCGCCACGCTGAGGCTCTGAGGCTCTATCAACAGGCAGCCAATCTGGAGAATAAGCCCGAGTATCGTCAAAAAATCGCCACCATGCAAAACCTGATTGAAGCGGATCGCAATCCAGAAGCCTTTGCTCAAAGAATCATTAATGAGTATCGCGGCGGAGTGCTGAACCGGAAGATACGTCAGCAAGTGGCAAATCTCCGCACCCGGTTCCGGGAAAACGAGATTCGGGATTCCGGCTGGAAGATACTGCTTTCCACCGGGCAATACAAGTATGAGGCACGTTACGACCTGCTTACTCCCACAGACACGTTTTTCTATATCTGGCAGGTGAATCTGAGGGATAGAAGCCTGGTGCCGCTGAACCGCATTTCCGAGGAGCTGATGCAATGAGAACGAAGCACTTTCTGATTCTGGTGATGCTCTTGATCGCGGGTGGACTTTTTGCCCAGCTCAGATTTGATATTGACGCCTTTTCAGATACCACCAAGTATGGCTGGGAAAACTATGCCGCCAGAGCAGACTATCGGCAGGAACTCTTTGACAGACAACAGCTCCTGCACATCTACGAACTGGAATCTCAGCCCCTTACTGCCAATATCCTCAAATCTGCCCTCGTGCCGGGCTGGGGTCAGTTCAGCACCAATGCCCCCGTGAAAGCCGAGATCATTATTGGCGCGGAAGTCCTGGCTCTGGGAACGGCCTATCTGTTTTACGACCGCTCCATGAGCTACTATCGCAAATACCAAAATGCCTCTCAGGTAAACGAGATCGAAGACTATTTCAAGAAAGCCAGAACTGCAAACCAATATGCCACGCTAACCGCAGGCTTGGGTCTGATAGTCTGGATCTACAACATGTATGACGTGATCGTCTCCACCGAAGAATACAATGCCACCATCTGGCAAAGAATCATGGAGCGGCACCGGGATTCGGCGCTACAGCTCACTCCTGAAGGCGTGGAATTGAGGTTTTAAACACTATGAAACAGTTCTATC
>JAZHDE010000159.1:0-4172 GCA_036584515.1 Candidatus Cloacimonadota bacterium
GTGATGGCGCCATTGTGTGTGGTTGTGGAGGCAGAAGCAGGGGCACCGGGGGTTACGCTGAAATACCAGCCTGCTCCACCGGGGAGCATGTTGATACCAATAGAAGCGCTGGGGCTGTTGGGTGCGCCTGGGTTGCTGCCATAAGCAAAGGTGATCTTACCTGTTTCATACAGATTAACCTGGAAATTGTATCCGGCGGTTCCACTGTAGTTCCACATGAGGTTTGAATATTGAATTGTAAAAATACGATTGGGAGCGGTGCCGGTCATGGTGTACTCGGCAGTACCACTCGCCATACTTGTATCGTCCCAGAGCGGGGCGAGGATAGGGGCATAGGATGTAGAGGCCAGGTTGTTTGACAAGTTGCTGCTTGTCTGGCTGGTGCCCAGGCCTATCCATCCGTTCGAGGACAGCACCACTTCGGTGTAACTATTGTCACCGTAGGGGAAGCTGAACCCAAGAGGGACTGCGGCAGACAAAGCGTCGTCAGACAGCATGTCCGTCACCGCGGTTCCGGTGATGGGTGTGTATGTACCGGTTGTAGCGTTAAACGAGTAATACTCGTCTATCGTCGCCCAGGACATACAGATGGTGAATATCATCACGAGGAGTAATGATAATCTCTTCATAGGTATCTCCTTTTCCCATATTGTTGTTTGGGTTTATTCTATGATACTTTTCTTATCATCGGCTGCAGGCCCGAACCTTGCGGGTACTACCGATAATGCCCTAAACTTGCAGATAACTGCAAACTATCTCACACATAAAAAGGACTGTAACACACTTTCGGCTGGAATGGATAAATTCCATCTCAGCCAAGCTGAGGGCAGTCCAGAAATCTGTCAAGAAAGAATTACTCTTTTTGCAGAATTAGCTTTTTCTCCACATCATCGTAGCCGATTTTCACAGCCCGGCCCCTCTCCAATAGACCGCTTAGGATGGATTTGGCAAGCTCGTCCTCTAGCTCTTTTTGGATCAAGCGTTTAATGGGGCGTGCTCCATAGGTGGGATCAAAGCCTTCCAGGGCAATATGCTCCACCAGAGCATCATCCCAGGAGATCCGGATCTCCAACTCCGCCAGCCGTTTCTGTAAGTATGCAAGCTGCAGCTCCACAATCTTTTTGATGTGCTCCGGCTCCAGACGATGAAACATGATGATCTCATCCACCCGGTTCAGAAACTCCGGACGGAAGTAATCCTGCAAGATCCTCATCAATTCAGGCTTCAGACTCTCTGTATCGGTGGAGCCAGCCTCAAAAATAAATTGCGAACCGATATTGGAAGTCATGATTATCACTGTGTTCTTAAAGTCCACCGTGCGTCCCTTGCCATCGGTAAGCCTGCCATCCTCAAGGATTTGCAGCAGCACGTTGAAGACGTCCGGATGAGCCTTCTCAATCTCGTCAAAGAGGATCACGGAATATGGCCTTCTGCGCACTGCCTCAGTGAGATAGCCGCCTTCGTCATAGCCCACATAGCCGGGAGGCGCACCGATCAAGCGGGAGACACTGTGCTTCTCCATAAACTCACTCATATCAAGGCGGATAATGGCCTTCTCGGTATCGAAGAGGAGAACTGCCAAAGTCTTGGCCAGCTCAGTTTTACCCACGCCCGTGGGACCCAAAAACATGAAGGAACCAATCGGACGGTTTCCAGAGGCCAGGCCGCTTCTGCTTCGGCGGATGGCATTGGCCAAAGCTGCGATGCCTTCTTCTTGCCCGATCACCCGCTGTCCCATGATTTCCTCAAGATCCATCAGCTTCTTCAGCTCGCTCTGCATCAGTTTGCTCACCGGGATATTGGTCCATTTGGAGACCACTTCCGCCACCAGTTCCTCATCCACTTTTTCCCGCAGGAGCTGCTGTGAGCCGGAGAGATTCTGCAGCTTCTCACTCAATTCGGAAAGTTGTTGCGTCTTTTCCACAAGACTGCCGTATCTGATCTGAGCAGTCTTCTCATAATCCCCGCTTTGCTCGCTGCGCAAAGCCTCGCTCCGGAGGGCTTCGATCTCCTCTTTGACCTTGCGGATACTTTCCAAAACACTCTTTTCATTTTGCCAGCGAGCTCTCAGGCTCTGCACCTCTTCTTCCAGTTGTGCCAGTTCACTGGAAATCTTCTCCAGACGGCTCTGACTCTGTGGATCGCTTTCCTTCTTGAGGCTGAGCTTCTCGATCTCGAGCTGCCGCATGCGGCGCTGAGCCTCATCCAGTTCCACAGGCAGGCTGTCCAACTCCATGGAGAGCTGGGAACAAGCCTCATCGACCAGGTCTATAGCTTTGTCCGGCAAGAATCTATCCGAGATATAACGATCTCCCATTGTGGCGGCTGCAACCAGCGCGCCATCGGTGATCTGCACGCCATGATGCACTTCATATTTCTCTCTGATCCCGCGCAGAATGGAGATAGTATCCTCCACGCTGGGCTCGGTCACCAGGATTGGCTGGAACCGACGCTCCAGGGCGGGATCCTTCTCTATGTATTTGCGGTATTCATCTATCGTGGTAGCGCCGATGCAGTGCAGAGTTCCCCTTGCCAGAGCGGGCTTGAGCATATTAGAGGCATCCACGCTGCCTTCTGCGGCTCCGGCTCCGACCACCGTGTGAATCTCATCGATAAAGAGAATGATGCGTCCCTCGGATTTCTCCACCTCCGCCAGCGTGGCTTTGAGGCGCTCTTCAAACTCACCTCTGAACTTTGCGCCAGCCACCAGCGACGCCATATCCAGTTCCAAAAGCTCTTTATCCAAAAGGTTTCCGGGCACATCCCGGGCGATGATGCGGCGCGCCAGACCTTCCACGATGGCTGTCTTACCCACTCCGGGTTCACCGATCAGGATGGGATTATTCTTCCGGCGCCGGGAGAGGATCTGAATAGTGCGACGAATCTCTTCATCGCGTCCGATCACGGGATCCAGCTTATCCTGCCGGGCCAGACGAGTGAGGTTGCGGGCATATTTTTCCAGAGCCTGATACTTGGCCTCGGGGTTCTGGTCTGTCACCCGCTGATTGCCGCGCAGATCCTGCAGAGCCCGGGTGATCTTGGCTTCGGAGACGCCCAGTTTCTTCAGGATGGCAGAGGCTTCTCTGCCCTTTTCCAGCAGAGCGAGAAAGATGTGTTCCAGGCTGATATATTCGTCGGACATGCGGTCGGCGAGCTTCTCCGCCTCGTGCAGAATGTCCAGAACGTTTTGAGAGAGATAGAGCTGAGCTCCGCTGACCCGGGGCAGGCGCGACAGCGCTTGTTGCAAATCCTGCTGCAAACGGCTGCGGTTGAGCTCCAGCTTGTCCAGAAGTGGCGGGAGCAGGGAGTCCTCTGCCTCCAGCATCGCGCTAAGCAAATGCAGGTCGGCAAGCTCCTGATGTCCCAGGCTGGTAGCCAGATTCTGCGTTGCTGAGATCAGTTCCTGGCTCTTGATCGTAAATCTTTGTGTATTCATAACTACACCTCCATTGTCTGATTACAAAATAAGCGGAGCCGCCTGGCTGTCAAGAGATTTTTAGCAGTCTTGCGGCGTGACTGCTAATTTCTTGCTAACAACCGGGTGTGCGTCCTTCTATAAACCACAGAGGACACGGAGAAAAGCAGAGATAGTAGAAGCGACATCTTGTCGCTTAACAGTGATTAGGGACTAGGGATTAGAGATTAGAGCTGCGCTGCTTCGCATAGTGGAAGCGACATCTAGTCGCTTAACAGTGATTAGGGACTAGGGACTAGGGATTAGAGATTAGAGCTGCGCTGCTTCGCTTTGGTACAGGCGGTCGCCGTACCGCCTTCCGGAGAGCTCTTCGATCTCTGTGGCGACGAGGACGTCTCCACACCAACTAGCTATCGCTCGCTGGCAAGCAAGCCCTGTAGGGGCGCTCATCTGTAAGCGATGGGCGGGAGCCCATCGAACCAGTAGCACACCCGGGAAAAAGCCCTGAAGGGGCGTCATCTACAAGCGATGGGTGCAGCCCATCGAATCAGTAGCACACCCGGGAAAAAGCCCTGAAGGGGCGATCTGCGAGCGATGGGTGGCAACCCATCGAATCTGACAAAGCCCCTTGTGGGCGAAAGATCATAGCGAGGGTGCGTAAGCCCCTCGTAGGGTAAACATAGGTGTGGTTGTTTTTCTAATCTAGAGCCGGAGAGGTAGCGATTCATGCCAAACCACTGGTCAAAGCCCATAAAGG
>JAZHDE010000160.1:0-4040 GCA_036584515.1 Candidatus Cloacimonadota bacterium
ACCCAGAAAGATCGGCAGCATGTTCAGCTTGCCGCTCTTGCCAAAGATCATCAGCAGATTGGCGATCAGAACGCTGCAGAGAACGCTTAAGAGTATGTAGAGCATAGCAGTGATCAGTGATCAGTGTACTGTGAACAGAAAGTCTTCCTCGAGGTCGGCACCGGGCTGCATATAGCGCATCCGGGCAGGCTGCATCTCATAGAGGATAAAGTCTGGATCATCTGCATCTTTCCAATAGTTATAGAGGAAGCGGGCAGCATCTGCCACGCTTCTGCGCACTGCAGGATCAGTCTCCTCGCGCATGGCTCCGGTGGCTTTCAGGTAGCCCGTGCAGCCTTCTCCGGGCAGTAGCAGGCTCCATTCCACCTTGGGATTGGCCTTTATCTGTGCCACTTTGGCATCCCGGGAACCGGTGGCAAACCAAAAGCGACCGCTCCACCAGATC
The DNA here is from genome assembly GCA_036584515.1 of Candidatus Cloacimonadota bacterium. Taxonomy (GTDB): domain Bacteria; phylum Cloacimonadota; class Cloacimonadia; order Cloacimonadales; family Cloacimonadaceae; genus PHBP01. The sequence continues at coordinate 446 of JAZHDE010000160.1, forward strand.
AGGGTCATAGGCCTCAGATGCGGCTGATCTCCCTCTGTTGTGGCGACATAGACCATCTGAGTGATCTTCAGAATATCACCGGGCTTCATTTCTTCTCCTTGATGGGGAGATAGAATCTATCGAAACGGCGGCGGATATAGAGCCTGATGGCCAGGTAATCCGTGAGTGTGACCCCTGTGAAGATGCTGATCATGATCATCATCTGATACTTGATCGCCACCAAGGGACTGGATCCGCCCAGGATCTGCCCCGTCATCATTCCCGGCAGACTCACCACGCCAATGGCGGCAATGGAAAGTAGCTGCGGCATCAGAGAAGTCTGCATGGCTTTGCGGAAAGCAGGCAGGACGGCTTCCCAGAGGCTGGCACCCAGACTGAGCCGGGAGAGATATGCCTTCCAGTTATCCGCCAGGCCACTTTCAAAGCGCTCCAGAGCCAAGGCACAGCTATTCATGCTGTTACCCAGCACCATACCGTAGATGGGGATCAGGAAATAGGGAGAATGCAAGGGATCTGGCTGAATCACCAGCAGGATGATCCAGGGCATGATGAGCAGGCTTGTGGCCAGCAGTGCGAGGATCAACACGGGCAGAATGATCCCCTTGGAAAGCTTCAATCTACCGCGTAGAGTGAGCACGGCATTGGTGATCATCACCAGCATCCAAAGCAGTGTGAGCCAAAGATTCATCTGTTTGAAGATGAATTCCAGCACCAGACCGATCACCGCCAGTTGCACTATCATCCGGGCAAAAGAATTGAAGAGCTGTCCGCTGAGCTTCAGCTTGAGATGGCTAAAGATGAGCAGCGGGTAGAGCAGAAGCAGAACGGAAAGTCCCAAGCCAAGATAGCTGATGTCCATCAGTTCACCTCCCTTTGCCGGTCCACCAGAACCCCGTCTTTTATCTCCCAGATTCGTTGCCAACGGCTTTGCCAGAGCGGATCGTGGGAGATGGCGATCACGGTGCCCGGGAAGCTCTTGAAGATACAATCCGAGATAATCCCGGAGGTTTCCTGATCCAGTGCTGAAGAGATCTCATCCAAGAGGAGGAGCTCCGGCGAAAGCTGCAGGGCTCGGATCAGCGCCACTCTCTGTTTCTCTCCCCCAGAAAGCTGCGCAGTGCCCTGTTCCAGATACCGGGGTGGAAAGCGGAAGGAATCCATCAATTCGTTGATTCTCTGCTCTCTGCCGGCTCTGTCCTTGTGTTTAAAGACCGTGAATTCCAAGGGATAATCCAGATTCTCCCGGATCGTTCCTTCCTCCAGCCAGGGTTCCTGCATCACCATGCAGATGCGGCTCCGCAGTTCTTCCGGCCTGAAGCTGCGGATATCCTTGCCTTCAAGGAGGATGGAGCCTTCATAGCTCTGATTCATAAGGTTCAGGGTGCCCAGCAGCGAGCTTTTACCTGTGCCGGTGGCACCGACAATCAGGATGCGCTCACCCTTTTCCACGCTGAGTTCTATATCACGGCAGAGCACGCGTTCATCATAGAAGAGCCGCTTTAGCTTGATCTCGAGGATGGGCTTCACAATCTGGCCACCGGATGATAGCCTTTCACACTGTGAGCATAGAAAAACACCAAGCTCTCCAGTTCCGTTTCGAAGCTGAAGGGTTCAAATTCATCTGGAAGAGTCTCTGCCAGTTCCCGGGCTGCTCTCAGAGCTTCATGGTAGAGCAGTTCCGGCTCTTCTGATGCAATCTCCGGCTTCTGCGTATCCTGCAAAACCGAGCTGAGATCCAGGCTGAGGGCAGGCTGAGTCTTTTCTTCGAGGTGCTGCCATTCACCGGTCCTGATATCCAGCTCATAGAGCGGAATAAAGCGATGACCATATTTACATATAAAGCGTAGGGCATCAATCAGATAATTGATCTCTTCCGGTGCCATGGAATAGTGCAGATTGACCCTCACCCAGCCCGGTTTGATGCCGCCATAGCCCATATTGGTGATCATGCAGCGATAGTAATCTGAAAACTTCTGTTCGATCTTCATCAGAAAATGTCCATAGGGTCCGGCACAGGAACAGCCTGCCCGGGATTGAATCCCAAACAGATCATTGAGCAGCCTTGTCACCAGCTTGGGATGCAGCACTTTATCCTTGTGCACGATGTTGAAGGGGATGATCGGGATCTTGCGCTCCAGCTCGGTGGGTCCATAAAAGACCATAGCCGGTTCATCCTTAAAAGCCTGGTGGAAGAGCTCAAAATAGTGTGCTTCGATCTGATCGATCACGTCCTGGCCCACCATAGTCTTCACCTGCATCGCCAAGGCAATGCGGATATCCTGCAGAATCCCCGGTGTGCCGGGCTTTTCCCTGCTTTCAATATCCGGGATGAATTCCTCTTTGAGCGGAGAAACATAGAGCACTGTGCCCCCGGCTGCCACGGTGGGCGGGAGCTTTTTGTCATAGATATCTTCATTGATGATCAGGATTCCGGAGCTGCCGGGTCCACCCAGGAACTTATGCGGCGAGAAGAAGATAGCATCAAAATAGCTCTCGGCATCACGGTTCATATCGATCTGGACATAGGGAGCACAGGCAGCAAAATCAAAGCATGCCAAAGCTTTGTGACGGTGCAGAATCCGCGCCACGGCATAGACGTCTGTCTTGAGCCCGGTCACGTTCGAGGCAGCGGAGAAGGAGCCGATCTTGAGTCTATTGTCATAGCGGGGATCGGAGACGGTCTGCTCCAGTGCCGCAAGATCCAAGCCATTATCCTCCGCCAGAGGAATCTCCACAATCTCACAGAGCGTGTGCCGCCACATGATCTCATTGGAATGATGCTCATAAGGTCCCACAAAGACGATGGGCTTATTGGTATTCATGTAGTTACGGAGCGCCAGATTGCAATCTTCCCTTCCGGGATTGCGATCCAGACAGCTTCTGAGAAAGGCATTGACCCTCTCCCGGGTGGCGGGAGGCCAATATACCCCCAAAATCTGTTGCAGCTTAGTGATTCCACCCGTGGTACCGCTGCCGGTGAAAATGATTTTGCCTTTGGGACCGGCATTGACGGCTGCCTTGATCTGCTTTTCTGCTTCGTGCAGAAGCTGCGACATGGTTTTTCCCGTGAAATCATCTTCCGTGTGCGTATTGGCATAATACTGCAAAGCTTTGGTGATGAAGCGTTCCACGCTGTGGAGTCCCCTGCCACTGGCGGTGTAATCCGCATAAACCAGCGGACGCCTGCCGAAGGGCGTCTCAAAACTGACATTTCTGCCGATAATATCTTGGCGTAACCACTCCAAATCCCTGATCAGATCTGTACAATCCATTGTTTCTCTATCCTTGATTTACATAATAAAAGCATTTTTTCCGAGGCTATTTTCCCGGCTGATATTTGTCAATCATAAAGTGGAGAGGGGGGCAGTGAACAGAGTGGAAGCGACATCTTGTCGCTTTTCAAAACTAACACGTCAAGATGACGTGTCCACTATGCCGAATAGAACTCAAGATGATAGTGGAAGCGACATCTTGTCGCTTTGATAAAAACACGTCAGGATGACGTGTCCACTATGCCGAATAGAACTCAAGATGATAGTGGAAGCGACATCTTGTCGCTTTGATAAAAACACGTCAGGATGACGTGTCCACTATA
>JAZHDE010000161.1:0-4010 GCA_036584515.1 Candidatus Cloacimonadota bacterium
TCGACGAAGACCGGGGTGGCCCCGAGCAGGGCTATGGCCTCGGCCGTGGCCATGCAGTTCATGAAAGTCGTAGCCCCGTTCTTCCAGATAGAAGATGATGGAGGGATCGAGATCTCCGCTTCTGGTGCCCATCATGAGGCCTTCCAGAGGAGTGAAACCCATGGAAGTATCGATCGATCTTCCGCTCTGAATGGCTGTGATAGAGGCGCCATTGCCCAGATGACAGGTGATCATATTAGTGTTTTCTTCGGCGCGTTTCATCATTTCCAGGGCGATGCCGTGGACGTAGCGGTGGCTGGTGCCGTGAAAGCCATAGCGTCGGATGCGGTATTTTTCGTAGAACTCGCGCGGGATGCCATAAAGATAGGCGCTGGGCGGCATGGACTGATGAAAAGCTGTGTCAAAGACCGCCACTTGTTTGACCTGGGGAAAGAGCTTGGAGGATTCCGAGATGCCGATCAGATTGGCGGGATTGTGCAGGGGTGCCAGCTCGCAATTGAGCTCGATGGCTTTGAAGACGTCGTCATCGATCACGACCGAGCTGGAATATTGCTCACCGCCGTGCACCACGCGATGTCCGATCGCCTCGATCTCTGAGAGTGAAGAGATCAGGCCCTGCTCCGGATCCATCAGAGCTTTGATCATTTCTTCAAACGCCACTGTGTGATCCGGGATTTCCAGCTCACGGACGTATTTCTTGCTTTGAAACTTCTGGGAGATCTTGCCCGAGCAAAGTCCGATCCTCTCGATCAGGCCCTTGCCGCAACTGATCCGCTCCGGCATCTGATACAGCTCATATTTCAGAGATGAGCTTCCACAATTGATAACGAGTGTCAGCATGTATATACTCCTCGTGGCATTGCCACTTCCTTTTTTATCCGAAGAAGAATCCTGCCAAGCCCGCTCCCAGCATGAGTAGAACGGGATTGGTCTTGTAGCGCCAATTGATCAGCAGCACCACAAAGAAGACCAGGTAGCTGAAAAGATCGTTCATGGCACCTTGGGCGATCATGATGGCAGCCGCAGCGATCAGACCGATGGCCAGGAGCCGCAGTTCCTTGAAGATGGCTTTGAACCAGGTCTTATCTTTGAGCTTGATGTAGCTCAGACTGATGGCCAGCATCACCAGAATGGAAGGCGTTATCACGCCCAGAGTGCAGACCAGCGCACCCAGGAAACCTGCCTGCCGATAGCCCACGAAGGTGGCGGCATTGATGGCGATGGGACCGGGAGTCATCTGCGAGATGGCTACGATATCCTGGAATTCCGCAAGGCTGAGCCACTGGTGTTTCATCACGATTTCCTGCTGAATCATGGCAAGAATGGCATAGCCTCCCCCAAAACTGAAGAGGCTGATCTTCATGAAGGTAAAGAGCATCTCCAGATAGAGCATCTTATTCCAATTCCTTCATGTATTTACGCATTATATGTCCGCTCTTTAGCACGGCAAAGGCAATGGTGAGCAGGATCAGGTAGATGGGACTGACGCCCAGGAGGGCGACCAAGACAGCCACCGCAGCGGGAAACCACATATTATAGAGATTCAAGCCCGCCTTGCGGGACATCTGGACGATCGGAACCACTATCAGTGCCACCACGGCAGGCTTCAGCCCGTGGAAGATCCGGCGGGTGGGCTCCAGATCGGAGACCACACCAAAAAAGACTGCAATCACCAAAATGACCATAAATGAGGGCAGCACCGTCCCCAGAGTGCAGATGAAGAGACCGGGTAAACGCTTGAAACGGTAGCCGATATAGACGGAAAAATTTACGGCTATGGGGCCGGGAGCACTCTGAGCAGCAGCCAGAGCATCCAGAAAATCCTCGTCGCTGATCCACTTCTGTTTTTCCACCAATTCCCGGCGGATCAGAGGGATCATGGCATAGGCTCCCCCAATCGTGAAAGCTCCGATCTTGAAGAAGATGAGGAAGAGTTTGAGGAGCATCAGCGCTCTTGGCTGTGGGAAAGGATCAGTGCTTTCAAGCGCGGCAGAAGCTGAGCTTCGGGCAGTTTTGCCACGATCTCGCCTTTGACGAAAAGCAAGCCCTCTCCACGGCCTCCGGCAATGCCAAAATCCGCTTCCCGGGCTTCTCCGGGACCATTGACCACACAGCCCATCACCGCAATGGTGAGAGGAAGCTCGCTAAATTCCTGCAGCTCACGCTCCACCTCGGTGGCAAGCTTGATCAGATCAATTCTGGTGCGGCCACAAGTGGGACAGGAAACGATGTTCAGCCCCTTTCTCAGACCCAGGCTTTTCAGGATTTCCCGTGCCACTTTCACTTCCAGAGCGGGATCGGCAGTGAGCGAGACCCGGATGGTATCGCCAATGCCCTCGGAGAGCAGAAATCCCAAGCCCAGGCTGCTTTTCACAGTGCCCGGGAGCAGGGTTCCCGCCTCTGTAACTCCCAGATGCAGGGGATAGGGACAGGAACTGGCAAGAAGCCTGTAGCTGGCCAGCATCAGATCGAGATTGGAGGCTTTGACGGAGACTTTGATCTCGTGATAATCCAGCTCTTCTAAAAGACGGATGTGACGCAGAGCCGCTTCTACCATGGAGCGCTCCGAGACGCCATAGGCCTGCAGGAGATCCCGGGGCAGAGAGCCGCTATTGACTCCGATCCGGATGGGAACCAGACGCTCCCGGGCGGCAGCCACGAGGCGTTCCACTCCGGAGCGTTCTCCGATGTTACCGGGATTGATGCGGAGGCCGTCGATGCCAGCTTCCAGGGCAGCCAGAGCCAATTTGTAATCAAAGTGGATATCCGCAATCAGGGGAACGGGAGAGATGTTTTTCAGCTCTTTGATGGCCTCAGCATCCTCCAGATCCATCACGCTGAAACGGAGGATTTCACAGCCGGCCTCTGCCAGATTGCTGATCTGGGCAGCGGATTTATCCAGCTCGGAGGTCTTGACGTTGAGCATGGATTGGATCGAGACCGGGGCGTCACCCCCGATGAAAAGCTTGCCCAAGGCCAGTTTGCGGGACTTTCTACGCTTTATTTCCATGATGTGGTATCTATCCGGAAGCAGGCGGGACTTGTCAACCGTAAAATCGGCTGTGAAGCTCCGTGAGCGATCTGCAGAGGGCTTCGATATGTGCTTCCGTGGTGTTAAAAGAGGTCATGAGACGCACTTCGTCCTGGGCTTCATCCCAGGTGTAAAAGTGATAGAGGGCCTGCAAGGGCTCGATCAGGAGATGGGGCAGCCGCACAAAGACGGCATTGACAGCAGGTTCCTGAGTGATCGTGACAAAGCTGAAGCTGCTCAGCCGCTCTGCCATTATGGCAGCCATGCGGTTGGCTGCCAGAGCATTGGCGCGCCAGAGTTCGTCTTCCAGATAGGCTTCAAACTGGGCGGAGACGTAGCGCTGTTTGGAGAAGAGGTGGCTGGCTTGTTTGCGGTAAAAACGCAGATCTGCAGTGAGATCGGGACGGTAACTGACGATCATTTCGCCAAAGAGCAGGCCGTTCTTGGTGCCGCCAAAGCTCAGGACGTCCACGCCGGTGTCCTTGCAGAGTTCTTCGAGGCTCAGATTCAAAGCGGCAGCAGCATTGGCCAGCCGGGCTCCATCCAGATGCAGATACATATCCCGCTTGTGGGCAAAATCTGCCAGGGCTCGTATCTCTTCGGGACTGTAGAGAGTGCCGTATTCCGTGCTTTGAGTGATGGAGATAACGTTGATCTGGGAGTGGTGTTGATCCCGGTTGCCGATCAGACGGGGCTCAATCATCTGGGGATGAAGCTTGCCATCAGGACTATCGATTGCCACCAGGCGGGCTTGAGTGGTCTTTTGCACGGCACCGCATTCATCGACGTTGATATGGGCGGTATTGGCACAGGCAATGGCGTTGTAGGAGCGGGTGAGGCACTGCAGCGCCAGAACGTTTGCCCCGGTGCCGGTGATCACGGGGTAGATTTCGCAATCTCCACCGAAGGTTTCTTTTAGATTCTGTAGCACTTTTTCGGTGAGGGGATCGTCTCCATAGGCGGGGCAATAGCCGGTGTT
>JAZHDE010000162.1:0-3982 GCA_036584515.1 Candidatus Cloacimonadota bacterium
ACAGGTCTGCCCCTACAAGTTAATAGTGAAAAGTTAATGGTGAATAGAGCCGCAGCCTCCCAGCTCCACCCCTGCCGGTTTCGGCACCACGCCACCACGCCACCACTTTCTGTTCACTGTTCACTCTCTCGTCACTCCCCCATGTCTCCCGGAGTCTTCGCCGAGTCTTGCAGGACTCTTCCGGAGCAAAGTGCTCGGGAAGACTGGGCGAAGACACGGCGAAGACTCCGCGAGGAATAAGGAAGAATTATGGAATCAGAATTCAGCTCACCTGTACTTAGGTTTCTACTCCATGCTTTACGGCATGTGCAACGATCTTAAACCATGTTTACGGGCAGACACGCAGGTCTGCCCCTACAAGTTAATAGTGAAAAGTGAACAGTGAACAGAGCTGCGCTGCTGCCGCCACCCAGCTATGCGCTTACTGGACTTGTTACTGGTCACTTTGTCACTCGTCACTTTCTGTTCGCTGTTCACTCTCTTGTTACTAGTTACTCCACAAAGACCTTGACAGCCGGAGCAGATAAAAAAATCTGGCTTTCTAAAGAAAAATACGATTATTTCAAGGAGTTATATAATGAAACGTACGTACCAACCCTCAAACCGCAGCCGTAAGAATACTCACGGTTTTCGCAGCAGAATGGCCACTGCCAATGGCAGAAAGGTTATTGCCCGTCGTCGTGCCAAAGGAAGAAAAGTAATCAGTGTATGAGCAATGCTGAGCTGGATCAAGCGGCATTCAGAATATCAGCGCTTTACAGAAGCTCAGTTTTCAATACGGACGGCGCACTTTTATGTTCCGGTCTTGCCCAGTGAGACAGATTTCCAGCTTGGGATCACTCTCAGGAAGAAGATTGGCAAGGCGGTCACTCGCAATCTCGTTAAACGCAGAATCAAAGCCTGGTTTCGCCAGCAGGAGGATCTACCTGTCTGTAAGATCAACCTGGTGGCCAGAATCGGCGTGGGGTCTTTGGACTGGCAGGAGCTATGTGCCGAGCTCGGGCAGATCGTCAGCACTTTGAAGCAGAAGCTTCCCATCGGAGCCCGAAAGTCTTGAACCGAATCTTTCTCGGAGTTATCGGTTTCTATCAGATGGCAATATCGCCTGCTCTTCCGGCCAGTTGCCGTTTCCAGCCCAGCTGCAGCAATTATGCTGCACAGGCTTTTCGTAAATACCCGTTTGGTCGGGCATTCTGGCTGAGTTTTACCAGAATCCTACGCTGTAACCCCTTTTGCAAGGGTGGTTACGACCCACTTCCTTAAGGAGGAAAAGTGGATAAGAGAACACTTTATGCCCTACTAGCAATGCTAGCCCTCTTTCTGGTCTTTGACCAGTTTGTCTGGCGTCCCCAAGCCAGACGCAAAGCTCAGGCTCAGGAACAAAGCCGTCAGGCCCCGGCTGAGCTTCCCGCCGAGCTTCCCACAGACAGTTCTGATGTTTCCGAGGCCGGGCAGATAGCCGCGGTGACGTCTTTGGACAGTCTGGCAAGCTCCACTGCCAGCGAAGAAACCATCCGCTTGCAGAATGAGCTGATGCAGGTCAGTTTCTCCAACCGGGGTGCGGTGATCACTCAGGTGGAGCTAAACAAATTCAAGATCAACGATGAGGAGCAGGTGAAGCTGATCAATGCGGATAGCCAAATTGCCGGCACCACCATCCTCTCCGCCGGAGCCACCAAGTCTTTGGACACACAGGTCTTTGCCTATACCGTGGCGCCGGATTCGGCCTCTGTCACTTTCTATCTGGGAGCTCAGGACAGCCCCACGGTTGCCAAGACCTACAGCCTGGATCAAAGCTATGGCATCAAGCTGGATCTCAAGCTGCAGGAAGTTCCCGGCATCATTGGCCTGGAGCATGATTTCTCCAGCGGTATTGCGGATAGCGAAGAGTATCTGCGCAGCAAGGCTCAGGATTATAAGTTCCTGATCTACAACGCTCAGCTCCAGAAGATCTCCGTCAATTCACTGAAGATGAAACCGCCCACCAGCCAGATCAATGGCTTTGATTGGGCAGCAATCAGGTCCAAGTATTTCACCATTGCCGTGCTGGAAAGCGAGCCTGTGGTCACCAGTGATTACAGTGCCTTTATTTCCAAAGAAAATGCCTCTCCGGCTTTCAAGCTGATCTCCAAGCAGAGACAAGCCCGCAACGATTGGAACCAGTCTTATCTGATCTATGCCGGACCGGCGGATTATGACATTCTCAAGGCTTATGGCAAATCCCTGGAAAACATCGCCGAGCGGGGAGCTGCTTGGTTACGTTGGCTGGCGGGAATCTTTGCCTGGCTCTTGAAATTCCTGCACAATCTGATACCCAATTACGGCGTGGTTATCATCATCTTCTCCATCCTGATGAAAGTCCTGCTGCATCCCTTTACCCACAAGCAGATGGATGCCAGTATCAAGATGCAGAGAATTCAGCCTCAGGTGCAGGCGATTCAGACTCAATATAAGAATGATCCCAAGATGATGCAGATGGAGCTTTCCAAGCTTTACAAAGAGAATGGTGCTTCGCCCTTCTCGGGATGTCTGCCCCTCTTGATTCAGATGCCGATCTTTATCTCTCTTTACAATGTGCTCCGGTACTCGCTCGATATGCGTAATGCCGGGTTTATCTTCTGGCTCAAGGATCTTTCCGAGCCGGATAAGTTTATGGTGCTACCTATCCTGATGGGCGTCTTCATGATCCTGCAAAGCCGCATGATGAGACCCCCGGTGCAGGATGAAGCCAATATGGACGAGAAACAGAAAGCCATGCAATCCAGCCAAAAAATGATGACCTGGATGATGCCGATCATGATGTTCTTCATCTTCCGCAGCATGCCGGCAGGATTGGTGCTTTACTGGACCGTCTTCAACGTGCTCTCCATCGTTCAGCAGTATTATCTGCAAAAACACTTCCGCACCATAGAACAGAAATAGTAACTTAACTTTTTACCAGACAAAGGATTTTTAATGACGACAATAGAACGTAGCGGTGCTTCCGTGGAAGAAGTGATCCGCGAATACTGCAAGGAATTCAAAATCAGGGAGTGGGAACTGCGCTATGACATCGTGACGCGTCCCAGCTCCGGCTTTCTGGGTTTCATTGGCAAGCGACAGGCGAAGCTTCGCTTTCACCATGACGATTTGCACGAAAGAATCCGCCTTTTTGTGGAGAAATTGCTTTCTGAAATGGGAGTTGGCTTTTCCAAGATCAAATCCCGCAAAGAAGGCAAATCTGTGTATGTGGATGTGGTTGGTTGCAGCGACCCCGGCTTTTTGATCGGGAAAAACGGCAATATGCTCGAAACTATCCAGTTCCTTGCCAATCGTGCCTTTGAAGCCGATCGCAGTCTGGACCGCGTCTTTGTGGATCTGGATGGTTACAGGGAACGCCGTGAACAGCAGTTCCTGCGTCAGTACATGCCTCAAATCCGCACTGTGGAAAAGAATGGCAAGGCGGTGACTTTACCGCTGATGAATCCTGCCGACCGCAGGGTGATTCATCGCTACATAGAGAGCAACAGAGGCCTCAAGACTCTCACCGTGGGTGAAGGCGAGAAGAAGCGGGTGGTGGTCTTCCATGCCAAGCTTTCCGAAAAAGATGCACTCAGGCACGCCAATAACGCTCTGCCTGCTTCCACCGAGGAAGCTCCGGCTCCCGAGGCACCCGAAAAAGCTCCGGCAAGACCCAGAAACCAAAGACCTCCCAGAGTCGCCAAGGCTCCGGTGCAAAAACCCGAAGCTGCAGCAAACCAAGAACCCAAAGTTCCTCAGAAGCCTGCGGCTGATCCCGATGGCAAGGCTCACGCTTACAAGAAGAGACCTCGCCGCAAACCTCAACCCAAGAAGGAAATCGGAGAATAAAATGAAGCTCTTCAAGGTTCTGGCCGGACACTACTGGTCGGACGGTGGCGCCTTCATGGGCGTTTTGCCCTGGGCTATCCGTTCCGGCCCTATTTCCAGGACTCCGCGATGGGGCGGCAGGGCCGGTTTTACG
>JAZHDE010000163.1:0-3970 GCA_036584515.1 Candidatus Cloacimonadota bacterium
TTCTGGGCGAAGCCCTGCCCGGGCCGACCGCCCGCCTCTGCCTGCTCTGCGCCCCGCAGCTTTCCCTTCATCGGAGAAAGCCCTGCCATCAGAAGGGCACGGGAACAGATAGCTAAGCTGGCAGAAGTGGATGAAGATCTCTTCCTGGTGGGGGAGACCGGCACCGGCAAAGAAGTGGCTGCCAGCTACTACTATATCAATAGCAGAAGGTTTGGCAAGGTCTTCCACACTGTAAACTGCAGTGCTCTGACAGAAACAATTATCGAAAGCGAACTCTTTGGGCATGCCAAGGGAGCTTTTACCAATGCGGACAGGAACAAAGTAGGGTTCTTTGAAGAGTGCAGTGAGGGATTACTCTTTCTGGACGAAGTGACCAATCTTTCTCTCCAGGCACAGGCAAAGATTCTCCGTGCTATAGAAAACAAGGAGATTCAAGTGGTGGGAGGCATGATGAAGAAGGTGAATACCCGCCTGATCTTTGCCTCCAATGCTGAGCTTGATGCCCTTTCAAATCCAAATGTGCTGCGTAAAGACCTGTTTTACCGAATTGAAGGCAATGTGGTGCAGCTTCCACCTCTCAGGGAAAGAGGCTCGGATATTGTCCTGATCATGAGTTACCTGCTTACAAATTATTCCCAGCAGTATGACTTTAACGATCAGCTGGATCTCTCTGTATTGCAGGACGAACTTTTAAAGTATTCCTGGCCTGGAAACGTTCGCGAACTGATGAACTTCTGTAAGTTCATCACAATAAACGAGAAGCTAATCAGCAATGAAGTAGTGCTCAAGCACCTCAAGCTCAAGCTTCAGCATCAGGCTCACAAGGTCGAAGATCCCCTTAATAAATACCTTGCCATCTCCAGTATCAGAGATAGTATTGCTGCTTTTGAGAGGAACTATATTACTCACTATCTGGAGCAATATGATTGGAGGGTAAGTGCCACAGCCCAGGCAATCGGAATTGAGAGAACTACCTTGTACAAGAAGATGAAGCAATTGGGGATCAATGCTTACTACGTGGAGGAGTAATTGCGCAGAGAGCTGATCTGGCTCAAGCTTCTGGCCCTGGCCCTGGCCACCTTGCTCTGGCTTCAATCAGTGCTGGTTTCAGAACACAAGGCTGTGGTTAATCTACCAATTGTGCTACTGAACAATCCTGATGATCTAAGTATCAAGGAGCAACCTGAGAGCATACCTTTTCTGGTGCAAGGAAAGGGCATCGAGATCATCAAACTTGCTCTATCAGATCTCAAGGTATCTGTCGATGCCAGCCAGATCCGTCCGGGGCAGGATATTCTCTCCATCTCGAATTACACGCTCAACATTCCGGATAACATTGATCTGGTGATGGTGGGTCCGGTGGGTAATGAAGATATCAGAATATCTGCTGAAACCAAGAGAGAGAAACGTGTGCCGATCAACCTGAGCTTTGAAAACGAACAAGTGAGGCAGGAATTCAGCCGAAAGAGCCTCCAGATGTCTCCTGAATTCGTAAACATAGCCGGCCCCTCACACCTCATTGATAACATACGTTCCATAAATACCGTGGAGCTCAATCGCAGACACCTTGGACAGGCCAGTTTCAAGCTGGAGCTGCAGATGCCTTCGGGCAATCTCTCTGCAGATGTGGAAGAGGTGAGGATACTGGTGAGCTCCAATCAAACCATCACCAAAGTATTGAACAACGTTCCTATCCCCGAAAAACCAGGCATGAGGTTCTTCCCCTCCAGACTTACCGTGAAACTAAGCGGTGACCGCCAAGCCGTTGATAGCCTGAGGATAAGCAGCCTGCGTCCGGAGCTTTCTCAAACGCCTGATCAGCAAGGTTTTTACACTGTCACGGTGCGGGTTCCTGATGGCATCACTTTGGTAGACGTTACACCCGATAAAATAAGAGTTAGCAATTGAACAAAGAATACATACTGGCTTTTGAAAGCTCCTGCGACGATACCTCTGTAGCTATATTGGATACAAGTTACAAGGTATACGTTAATCTCATATCCTCTCAGCCTCAGCACTTGGAGTTTGGAGGCATACTGCCGGAGCTTGCCTCACGCCTGCACATGAAAAACATCATGTATCTTTGCCAGGCTGCCCTCAAAGAGGCTGGCATCAGTTTGCAGCAGATAAGCTCCATCGCCGTATCCATCAATCCCGGCCTGATCGGTTCACTCATCGTGGGATTGTCCTATGCAAAAGGGCTGGCATACAGCTTGGGGGTGCCACTCATCACAGTGAATCATCTCCTCTCTCACATCTTTGCAAATTTTATTGACCATCCCGAGCTTCGTACACCCTTCCTGGCCCTAGTGGTTTCGGGAGGTCACACCGAGCTGGTTCATTTCACAACTGAGACGGAGTTTGAGATCGTTGGCAAGACCTTGGATGATGCTGCGGGGGAGACCTTTGACAAGTGCGCAAAGCTTCTTGGTTTGGGTTTTCCAGGAGGTCCGATTATAGACAGATTGGCCAAGACCGGTGATCCTGGTTTTGTGGCCTTTCCCCGGGCACTCAAACAGAAGGATAACTTCAATTTTAGCTATAGCGGGCTGAAGACATCAGTTTTAACTCATCTCAGTCAGCACGACAAGCAGTACATAGAGCAGAACCGCGAGCATCTGGCAGCATCCATCCAAGCAGCCATAGTTGAGCCCTTGGTAAAGAAATCTGTGCGCTGGGCTCGGCAAAACGGGGTCAAATCCATAGTCCTCGCCGGAGGAGTGGCAGCCAATAGCGAGCTTGCTAAACAAATGCATCTGGAAGCTGGAAAGCTGGGCATCAAAGCCTACTTTCCCTCTCTGAAGCTCTGCATGGACAATGCGGCGATGGTGGCAGCGGCAGCCATTCCCAAATACAAGAAAGAAATCTTCTCCGATTGGAGCGTAAATGCGTCGTCGATTAAAGGCACAAAAGAAATATAACCGGATCATTCTGATCCAGGTGTTGATTCTCATAGTTCTGGCTGCCATCTGGCTGCTTTGCAATAAGTGTGAAGGCAGTAAACTGGAAGCCACCAATCCTTCCGCCAACCCCGTTAATCCGGATTCCCTCACAGAGATCACCACAGAAGAGCCGGACTCGATTCTGGCACCTGAGATTGAAGTTCCTGCCTCTTCAACAGATCAGGGCTTTCTCTTGGGCAAGACAGATTTCTCTGGCCATCAGGATTTTACCAGCCTGGAAGCAAGGCACGGAACGGCGGGTCTTCCCATTCGCAAGGACGTCTATCTGGCTTTCAAGGACATGTATGCAGCTGCCTTGGAAGATGGGATAGAACTGAAGATACTCTCTGCCGCCAGGAATTGGAGCCGACAAAAGAGCATCTGGGAAGGCCGTCTCAACAGATTGGGATGGAGAGCTTCCATGAGCAGAGCTGAAAAGATCAGGATCATGCAGGAAGCCTTACAATACGTATCTATGCCGGGAATATCTCGTCACCATTGGGGCACGGAGATAGACCTGAATAATCTGGAACCGTCCTACTTCACCCGAGGGCAGGGAAAACGTATTCTGGATTGGCTCAATGCCCATGCAAGAGATTATGGATTCTTCCAGACCTACACAGACAAAGCTGAAACCGGTAGAACGGGCTTTTCAAACGAACCCTGGCACTGGAGTTACAAACCATTATCCCAGGGCTTTTACAGAGCTTACATCAGCCAGATATCCTATGCAGATTTTACTGGTTTTACCGGAGCTGAACTGGCAGAAGCGGTGCAAGCTATCGAGCTCTATGTAGAGGGGATCAACCCGGTTTTGAAGTAGCCAGCGTAAGCGAGACATCTATTATTCTGCAAATACTTCAGAAATTGCTTGCCAGATATGCACACTATTTATTAGAGTATCTAAAGATAGACTCAGGATCCTGATAAGGGGCTAAGTGATAGCGCTTTAGAGGGGTTCTGGTCACTAGGTCCCAAAAAATACGAAGCAAACCTGCGATGGGGGAACCTCTGCCATCAAGGGAATA
>JAZHDE010000164.1:0-3965 GCA_036584515.1 Candidatus Cloacimonadota bacterium
AACTACGTGACGAGGAAACATCCCGAGGCCGTGGCCGCATTCATGAAACAGCGCTGTATAGATTTAGCGAGTGCTGAAGGTAGGAACGCTCGAAACTGCGGAGGGCTTGCCGGAGCTGAGAGGGCTGTTCAAAGAGGGCTTCTTCAGGGCTGGAAGAGCCACCTTGCAAATCTACCACCGTCAATGAGTCATTAGTGGCAAATATTACACCCCGCTCGATGGTGCTGCGGAGTTCACGCACGTTTCCCGGCCAGACCTGTTCATAGAGCCATTGCAGAGCAGGGAAGGAAATATGCATGGGAGCTTTGCTGTTGCGATTGCAGAATTCGGTGCAGAAATAGGTGGCAAGCTGGAGGATATCGTCCTTGCGTTCACGCAGGGGCGGGATGTTTATATTGATGGCGTTGAGCCGGTAATAGAGGTCACTGCGGAATTCTCCCCGGTGCTGCATCTCGGTAAGGTTGCGGTTTGTGGCGGCAATGATGCGGGTCTTGATTTTGCGGATTCTGCCGCCCAGCTTCTGGATTTCGCCCTCGGAGATCACTCTCAGGAGCTTGGCTTGTACATCCAGAGGAAGCTCGCTGATTTCGTCCAGAAAGAGCGTGTTGTCTCCGGCAAATTCAAAATAGCCTTTACGATCGGTCACAGCCCCGGTGAAGGAACCTTTTTCATAGCCAAAGAGTTCGCTTTCAAAGAGTTCCTTGGGAATCGAGGCGCAGTTGATGCAGACCATATTCTTATCTTTATAAGGGCTGAGGCGGTGAATGGCGTGGGCAGCGAGTTCCTTGCCCACCCCGGTTTCCCCTGTGATCAGCACGGGACTGTCGTATTCTGCAGTACGGATGATGTTGGCATAAACGTTTTGCATAGCGGGCGAATCTCCCACCATGCCGATAGCGGTCTTGGCAATATCCAGATTTGCCTTCTTGGAGCTGATGAAGGCAGCGATATTGCGGATTCTTTGACGTAGATGATCCGGAGCGATGGGTTTTTCGATAAAGTCATAAGCACCGCGTTTGATAGCCTCCACAGCATCCGGAATATGCCCGGAACCGGAGATCATCAGAATGATGGTATCAGGAAAGTGCTCCCGGATCTGATCCAGCAGGCCAAAGCCATCACTGAGTTCCGGCAGACACATATCCAGCATCACAATGGAAAAGACATCCTCGCTTAGGAGCTTTCCGGCTTCTTGCACCGTGTAAGCTTTTTCCACTCTGAAGCCTTCCCGGGAAAGCAGATCTCCGGCAAGCTTGCAGAAGGTCTGGTCATCATCGGCAAGGAGTATGCTAATCTTTGTCATCTATTCACCTTTTAACCAGATGGAGACCACCGTTCCACTGCTTTCTTCGGAGCGCAGTTCCAGCTCTCCGTGCATGGATTCGATGATCTTCTTTGTTTCGGGCAGACCGATTCCGGTGCCGGCAGCTTTGGTGGTGAAGAAGGGTTTGAAGATATCTTCCATATTCTGTTTGGAGATGCCCTTGCCGCTATCTTCAATCTCAATCAGCACGGGCAGATTCTCTTTGCCGGAGCCGTGCAGCGGCACTTTCTTCACGGAAATATGCAGCACACCTTCCTCACTCATGCTTTCCAAGGCGTTAATGATCATATTGCTGAGTGCTTCTTCAAAACGGATGGGCTCGATCAGAGCTTCGATGGAACTCAGGCTCCAGTTTTTGATCACTTTGATCCCCTGGGGAATCTTGATCCGTGCCAGGCAATGCTCCACGGAAGGGATGATATCCTGCAGCTTGAGCTCATAATCCTTGAGCTCGGAGAAGCGCTGGAAGGCATGGGTAAAGACCCTGATGCGCTCGGTCTCATCCTTGATGATCTTCAGATACTCCGCTCTGTCCACAGAACTAAGCTCATCGGAATCCAGAGGTTCCAAGGCCAGGATGATATTGGTGATGTGGCGCCGAACGTTGTGCGAAAGCCGACGGGCAGTTTCCGCCCAGAGCAATTCCCGGCTGTGTTTATCGTTATCCGTGCTGTTTGTGGTGAAGCCGACCAGAAAGTAGGTGCGGTAACTGAAGGCACGCACGTAGGAAACACAGCTATCCAGCACCAGATCGCCGATGGTGAATTTCTGGAGCGTCTTGAGCGCAGGCCTCTTGGACTTGGCAAATTTCAATAGGGTGGAGTGAAGCTCCGGGAAGATTGAACTGAGGTATTTACGGCCCATGAGTGTTTCGGCTGGAGCATGTGCAGAGAGCAATTCTTCCGCCATGCGGTTAATCCGGTAGATTCTATCCGAGCCTATGGTGACCACAATTCCAAGATGAGTGTTGTCTGCCAAAATCTTATACACATCAGAGCGTTTCTGATAGAGATGAATGGAGATCAGAAGCAAAAAGAGCAGGAAGCCCATCACCCAGAAGGAATAGGCCTTCAGACCTTCCAGCAGCATCTTACCCGCAGATATTTGCTTGTAGTTGAGATAAGTTATTCTGCCCCGGCTCACCACTGCCAGGCCCATAGGCTCTTTGAAGCCTCGCTTGATGGAATGAGTGTAGCTATGATTATCCTCTGGGTAGGGATGTTTCAGCTTGGCGCGGATTCGGAAGATATGATCAAGTATCATAATGTAATGATCTTCTGTGAGCACCAGCAGCCCTTTCTTGCCATCCTCATCCAGATCCACAGATTCCAGAATTACCAGATTGGAGAGATCCAGGCCGTGATTGATTGGATTGAGCTTTTCGTCCAAAACGATCAGCCCCTTCACGGAATCTACCAGAGTGATCAGGAACTTCCCCTCTCTATCCATCTGATGCACGAGCAGGTAGGGCTCTATATCGTTCAGAGTGGAGGGCACGGAGTATTGACTTTGAACCACCAAACGGCGATTGGTATAGTCATAAATAGTCAGGCTGTTGCGTTGTTCCTGATTACCCCAGCTTCCCGCCATCAGCACCAGTTCCTGCAGGCCGTCTTTATCGATATCCGCCAGAGCAGGCACAGCCGTGCTATAACCTATCAGCACCTGGCTTTGGTAGATAGTTTCTCCCCTGGGATCGAGGATCACGATGTAGCTATTATGGTCTGTGAGGCCGTTGATCTCCTCCATGCTGTTCTTCAGGGCTTTGGTGCCAAAGATGATCTCTTTGGTCCCGTCACCATCCAGATCTTCCACATAGATTCCGGTGAGATTGCAAGGTGTGCGATATTGCCACTTCAGCCTGCCGGAATCCAGATCATAAACCACCACGCCGCGGGGATTGGCTTTGAAACCATCGGCTGCAGAGCAGACCAGTTCCAGCTCTCCATCACCCTCCAAATCCACAATTATCCGGGGATCAAGTTGACCATACCAGGGACTGAGAGGGTTATCTTCGGGATTGGGAATGCGGGGAATCTGCTCAAAGACCTTGTCCTCCCGCGTGGTTCTTGGCTTCCAAGTATAGTTGTGGGCTATCAGGCTCACTTTTTCTTCATCGTTGTAGCTTTGATAGATCCAGACTCTGCCATCTCTGGGATCGGTGAGCACTCTCTGGGTGTGAATGGTCTTGCCGATATTGAATTGCGCCAGTGCCTTGCCTTCCTGAGAATAGATGATCATGGCAGTGTTGGGACCCAGGATGTCATCCTTGCCTATGACCTCGTCCCTGCCATCCCCATCGATATCAGCAAGCAAACGCGCCCCACATGAAGGCCCTTGAGCTATATAATCCTGCTCCAGCTTGTGAGTCAGAATCCTTTCCTTGATGTCACAAGCGGTCAGAATCAGCATAGCAATGCAGAAGACAAGAATGAACAAACGTCTCAAAATCAACCTCGTAAGCATTAATCGACTTAATTTACTATGCGCCTGATTGGTTCAAATAAGTCAAGAAATATTTACGTGGTGATGCCTCGTCTGCTCAAGTGAACAGTGAACAGAAAGTGACAAGTGACGAGTGCTGCGCTGCTTCGCTTTGTAGAGGCGGTCGCCGTACCGCCTGCCAAAATAATTGGTCTGC
>JAZHDE010000165.1:0-3965 GCA_036584515.1 Candidatus Cloacimonadota bacterium
GGGTCCGGCAGTTGGAGGCCGTGAAATCCACGCTGTCGGGGTCCAGGAGGGTCAGACTCACATCAAGCAAACGCCCATCGGCATACTCAATCCGGGTTGCCATCTCTGCTTCATGGGTTCTGGTAACCAGTGAGAAGCTGCTCACAGAGGCTATGCTGGGCAGGGCTTCACCCCGGAAACCCAGAGAGCTGATGCTGATGATATCTTCAACTGTTTTAATCTTGGAAGTGGAGTGCCGCTCAAAAGCCAGCATGGCATCCTCTTCACTCATACCCATGCCGTTGTCGGAAACTTGGATATAATCCTTTCCACCTTTATCCACACTCACCACGATGCTGGTTGCCCCCGCATCCAGGGAGTTTTCCACCAGTTCTTTCACCACCGATGCCGGGCGTTCAATCACCTCACCGGCTGCAATCTTATTACGAACGTCCTCACTGAGGATATGTATCCTGCTCATCAATTCATTCCTCTAGTAACGGAAGATACTGCCGCTGGTGAACTCCCGGATAATGGAGTTGTAAGGCACCAGCGCATCTGGAATATCATTACAATGACTGAGAAGCCTGAGCAGCCTCTGAGCCTCAGTGTAGCTCGAGCTGATGGAGGGCACTCTCTGCAGCAGTTTCCAGGCGTGTTTACGCAAGACTCCGAGCTCATAGGTCAGGCTGCTGTTGAACATATAATCTGCATTTTCCTGATAGGGGAAGATGTTTTTCTCTTCGCCTTCCCGCACATCCGGCCAGCGGTGAATAGTCTCCGTGGCAGAATAGCCTCTGTATTGATGATCACGCACAATGCGGCGGATCAGACGGCAATCTGTGGTGGGAATGCGGTTGTGATTGTCCACATTCAATTGATTCAAGGCACTTATATAGATCTTGGCTTTCCGGTCGGAGGGAATGGACTCTGTTAAGAGCTCATTCAACCCGTGGATGCCCTCCATCACGATCACGTTATCCTCACCCAGCTTAACGCTGCGGTTGCTTTTTCGACGAATGCCCCGGGTGAAGTCATAGACCGGCAGATCAACTCTCTCGCCATTGAGCATGGCACTAAGTTGTTCATTCAGAAAATCCAAATCCATAGCATAGATGGATTCAAAGTCATAATCGCCATTTTCTTTGCGGGCTGTCTTCTCTCTATCATGAAAATAGTCATCCATGCCGATCACGATAGGTCTGGCCTTGGAGGCCTGAAGTTGCACCCCCAAGCGCTTGGCAAAGGTAGTCTTACCGCTGGAGGAGGGACCGGCGATCAAGATCAGTTTGATGGCCTTATTGCTAGAGATATTAGCAGCAATCTCGGCGATCTTCTTCTCATGCAAGGCCTCTTCCACCAAAATGAATTCAGAGATATCATAATTATCGTTTAGTACGTTGATATCGTTGATGGTATGAACTTTGAGGATATCCAGCCATTTGTCATGCTCCTGATGCAAGGTAAAGATCTTGCGTGGCAGGTGGAAGGGCTGGGCAATCTCAAAGTCTTTGCCGGAAGGAAAACGCAGGATAAACCCCGGAGCCTGATAGACCAGCTCAAACTTATCGATCATCCCGGTGCGATCCGCCAGAGGACGAATATAAATATCGTAATACTTTCCGCTGCGGTAAATAGAGATGCTGGGTTGAAAGTGATACTTGATGTTCTTCGCCAGGTCCTTGCGCCCCATTTGGGAGAAGATATCCACCGCTTCATCCTGACGTACCTCGATCTTATCGATGGGTAGATTGGCTTCCACGATAGCGCGCATTTCCTGCGTGAGCCGGGAGCAATCTTCTTCCGTCCAAGCCTGGCAATTGAAGACTTCGCAAAAGACCCCGTCGCCCACAGAGTGCTCCACCACCAGATTGTGCTGAGTTCCCAGCAGGTTGTAAAGCGCTTTTGCCATGATGAAGATTGCAGAGTCCTGATATATCCTCAGGCCTTCGGGGTGTTGCCAGGATATGGCATCCACCATTGTGTCGTGTTCCAGAAGATATTCATCATTGACATAAAGGCTATGGTTTAATTTATAGGACAGGATGTACTTGTATTCAACCCCGGCTTGATTAACCAGTTCTTTGATAGTGAGTGGATCTTCCAGAACTATCACGCTGTGTTTTATGCCGTTTAATCTGAGATCTATTTTCATTGTAACTTCCTTGTATAGTGCAGTGAGTCAATAATAAGCAGGTGCTTAATTCGTCAAGACTTAAGGAGTCGATAAGATGCCACTAATGAACAAACGCCAGATCAAGAGAGAGCTGATCCGGTCTCTGGGGATTGTCTTTGCCTCAATCTTCTTTGGGCTGGGTTACAGTTGGTTTTTACTGCCTTACAACATTTCCCCCGGAGGTGTGGCAGGTATAGCGCAGATCATCAATCATTACACCAATGCTCCCTATGGCATCACAATGATTCTGATCAATATTCCTCTGTTTGTCATCAGCTTCATCTTCATCGGCAAGTCCTTTGGCGGCAAATCGCTCTGGGGAATGCTGGCAGCTTCTTTTATGACCGATCTTCTGTCTTTTCCCACTCTTCATAAGCTGGGAATCATCCGTGATTTGAGCCAATATACTCACGTCTTGGAAAACGGTAAAACTATTTATGCAATGCTACCTCCTCAGGACATATATCTCTCTGCCATAGCAGGTTCCGTGCTTTTGGGTATCGGGATTGGCTTGATTTTCCGCTTCCGTGGCTCAACAGGAGGCACAGATATTCCAGTGGCTTTGATCAAGCAGAAGGCTGGAATATCAATCGGAATGGGTTATTGGTTGGTGGAAACAGCCATTATCCTCAGTGTGGGCTTGATGCTAAAGGATCCCAAACTCATTATCTGGGGCTACGTGAACCTCTTTATTACCACCAAGATCACAGACCTTACTTCCGAAGGTCTGCCCTTCATCAAGGGCGTCTATGTCATCAGCCCGGAAGTTGATAAGATTCGCGATGAGATCTTTGACAAGCTGGATAGGGGCGTGACTTTCTTCAAAGGCGAGAGTGGTTATCACAAGCGGGATATCGACGTTCTGTTCTGCGTTCTCAACCGCCGTCAGGTTCCGCAACTCACGGACATTGTGAAAGACATTGATCCCAAAGCCTTCATGATCGTGACCGATGTGAACGACGTGCTGGGTTACGGCTTCAAGAGCCGCAAGATCGATCTGGCGGGATGACCAGTAAGTGACGAGTAACCAGTAACAAGTGACAAGAGAGTGAACAGTTAACATAGTGGAAGCGACATCTTGTCGCTTTTTGGGGAGTGACGAGTAACCAGTAACCAGTGACAAGAGTGGAAGCGACATCTTGTCGCTTTTTGAAAGTGACCAGTGACCCAGAGCCGTGCTGCTTCGCTCCCAATTTTGGTCTGCCAATCTCCGAATTGGCAGAAGCAGCGGAGCTGCCTACAGGAGAGCTCTCCGAGCTCTGCAGCAAAAAGGGGTTTGCCACACCAAAACTAACGCAACCTGCCACCCTTTGGTCTGCACCTACAGATATGTGTCTTCAGTCTCCCAGCCAACACTGCATCCCGTCATTCCTGCGACCGGGGTCCTCGCCAAACCGCTTGCTGTTTGATGGGGATACAGAAGCGGAGCCCCTCGTAGCGTTATATTCTCCCCGCATCGGAAAGGAATCCCCACCCCTTCAGGAAAGCGCCGGCGCTTTTCTGAAGGGGTGGGGATGATATCTTAAACATCCTCAGGATCACCATTTACGAGGGGCTTCGCTGCGCTTCGCACCCTCGCTATGATATTTCGCCCTCTGGGCTCAGGCTATTACCAAAGCCTGTAAATACACAAGGGTTTCCATAATCAGAAACCCCGAAGGGGTATCCTCTGTAAGCGATGGGTGGCAACGCAAGATCAAGATCCTGATCCTGATCTGTCCCCGAAGGGGTATCCTATTGAGTAAACAGACATCGGTAAGCGATGGGTGGCAACCCATCGACTGGTATGGTTTTACGCCCATATCCAATA
>JAZHDE010000166.1:0-3777 GCA_036584515.1 Candidatus Cloacimonadota bacterium
TTTCGCCCCGGGTCACTGTTTGAGCACAACCAGGTAGTCCAGACTTGACTGTGTAGATCTCATCCATGGCAAAGGGAACCATGATCTTGTGATTGATCCAGCTTTCTTTCACCTGACCCAGCCAGTCTCCTCCGGTTACTTGATCTCCGGTCTTGGCCAGAGCTTCAAAATCCCAACGGCTATCCTCATCCAAAGGATCGGTATATTCTCCTCTGGTCAGAAAGACGCCATGCATCTTGTTTAAATCGTTTTGCAAACCATCATAATTTCTGGAAAGCATGCCGGGACCCAGTTTCACCTGCAGCATGTGCTGCACAAATTCCACCTCGTTTCCGGGTTGCATGCCACGAGTACTCTCAAAGACCTGAGCATAAGCGATGGCACCCACGACTTTGATTACTTCCGCCATGAGCTTAACACCGCTGAGGTTTATGTAGCAGATCTCATTCTGAGAAACAGGGCCATCCACCTCAATCAGGACAAGGTTGGCGATTATGCCTTTGACTATTCCTTTGGTCATATAGCTACCTTCTATTCATATTAATAACATTTCTCAACTGGATGCCGGTGCCTTGGCTTGTCCGGCTTTGGTTCGAACCGTGAACTCAGCAGGAATCTCAAAGCTGGATTCCATCTTGTCCAGAGCATCATGAAAACTCTCTTTTCCGGCATTGGTATCAAATGAAGCCCAGCGGGAAAGGAGCTTAAGCTTGCAGTAAAAGCCCAGGACCTTATCGATCGTGAAGTATTCGAAGAAGTTGCGATTATCTATCCATTTCCAGCGGATCACGTCGTAAGCCTTCTCACGATAGAGGATATTGTTTTGTTCATAAGCTCTCAATAGCTCGTCGAAGAGCTCTGATTGCTTGGAGAGTCCAAAATCCGAGGAACTGCTTTTGGAAAGTTTGTCAACTATCTCACCTTCACCGATAAGGTAGCGGGCATAGGGATAGGAATGAGCTCTGCCATTGATCGCCATCAGGATGTTTCGGATCATTACTTCATGCTCGAACCATTGTCTGAGGAACTTATTGGGAGCCTCATTCAGCCATTTGAAGCAGGAATTGAGCAAGTCATGATCTGCCTGGTGGTAGTCCGGAAGCTCTTCCACACTCAGTAAAAGGCTCAGCTCCTGGGAGATAAAGCCGGGAAGCTTGTTATAGCACTTGGGAAGCTTCAACTGAGGATTACCCAGTTTCTGACGGTGCAGATCGATAAACTCTTCCCACCAGCCTTCAGGATAAATTGAGACCCAATCCGTGGGAATATCCTGCTTATAGACTAACTTGAGCAGATGCTCCAGTTCATCGGGGAGATGAATCAGTTCCAGGAGCTTGTAGTCCCTGGTGCTGAGATGGTTTTTGGCATCCTGCCTAAAGTCATCCAGCTTGTAGGGCAGCTTGGCATCATCAATAGTAATGACCGGCAACCCGCATATAAAATAGTAGTATTGCATGGTTAGGCTTCGAAAAGCAGCTTCTGAGTGCGGGGACGGAGGTAACTCTTGAAGAGCAGGGCAAAATCATCGTCTGTAAAGCTGATCTTATAGCTTCCGTCCTGAGGAGCCAGCACAAAGCCTTGCTTCAGATTTCCGGCAAACTCAATTTTGAGCTTCTCATCCAGAACCTTCTTCATAGAAGCGATGAATTGCTCCTCAAGCTTGGCCTCCATGGCTTTGGGAAGAGTGATGGTGGCATCCTTGGCACCTGTTTTCCAGGCTTCCAGACTTTGGAGGATTACCTGACGCGTAAACTGGGGATCTTCCAGATCAGATGAGATCTTACTGTCGTAAACGCTGGAAAGGATCAGATCTGTGATCTTGCTTTTCAGAGAGTTCACCGTGTGCTGAGCTGCCAGTTTGAGATCTGAATCCGTGTTCTTCTTCAGGTCTTCTGCTTCTTTCCTGGCCTTCTGCACAATCTGATCAGCTTCTTTAATGGCTGATTCTTTGATCCTGGCAGCCTCCTGCCGGGCATTTTCGATCATCTTGCCAGCTTCAGCTTCCGCTTTGCCAACACCTTCTTCATAGACTTTTTTCAAGAGCTCTTGCAATTGATCACTCATATCTATACTCCAGGATTGTTTTCTAAAGCCACGTAATTTCTTCCTCATTATTATGTCAATAGAATCTTGTCGATACAAATCGGGCATTGTTTGTGCATGTAACAGGCTTATGATATAGTTATAGAATGATAACAAGGAGAACTCCAGATGGACTTATGCCTGTTCACAGATGTCAACAGTAAGATACACAAACCCATGAAAGCCGTTCTGGTCGCCAGCCGAAAACCTGATGGCAACCACAACCTGATTACCGTGGAATGGTTCATGAGAACTTCCATAGAACCTGCCCAATATGCCATCTCGATTGGGCATAGCCGATATAGTTACGATTGTCTGACCGATTTTCCCTATTTCAATATCATCTTTCCTTCTATAGACAATAAAGCCTTGCTCAGCCTGGCAGGTTCACAATCCGGTAGAGACATAGATAAGTTCACTGCAGGTAGTGTGGAGTTCATTGCCGGCAAGCTGCAGAAACTACCTGTGATCACTAATGCAGCTGCCTGTTATGAATGCCAGATAGTCACTCAAGTGCGCTCCGGAGATCATACCATCTTCGTGGGAGACGTGAAGTATAGCTGGATCAACCCGGAGAAAGAGCTGTTTGTCTATAGAACGTGATACTGGGTTAGTGGTTAATAGTGAATATTTAGTGCTGCGCTGCTATCGCCACCATCATGCCCCGCGCTTCGTCATTCCTGAGAAAGAGGCCGCGTGAAAACGGTTTTTTTCGCAGGCAAGCAAACTCAAATCACCCAAGCTCCATACTGCCGTCATGCCAGCGGAGGCTGGCATCCAGTAGAAGATAACGTGATACTATCATATTGTTATCCATAGATATAAGAAGCACTGAATTCCAGCCTTCCAACCCCATCAAAGTGCAAGCGGATTGGTGGTGTGGGACCGAGACTGTGTGAAAACACTATTTTCAGCGTCCTCCACTTCGTTCCGGACTTCCTGACTACCTTGGGACATTGTGCTCCTTTTCACACAGTCTCGAAGTCAGGAATCCACGGATCTTGTTCAGACTTCAGACGAGAAATTCTACCGGAAAGAAGGCGATGTCCCGAAACCAGAAATCTTGCTATTTTGAGCAGTTGTTTGGGTCTAGTAAAGAGTATTCACTCGACTATGAGCTCCTGTTTGCTTGTCCCGAAACTACTTTCGTGAGAATCGTAAGTTTCGGGACAGCCCCGATATATCATAGCGAGGGTGCGGAGCTTGCTGAGGCTTTAGTCGGGAAGTTATGCCGGAGTAAAGCCTTGCAAAGGCGAAACATCATAGCGAGGGTGCGGAGCTTCTGGCTCTCCATCAAACCGCTTGCGGATTGATGGGGAAAAGAAGTGGAGCCCCTCGTAAGGATCGGTGTATCCATCTTCTTTATTACCCCCCCCCTTCCACCCCATTGGGAAGCTGCGCTTTCCAATGGGGTGGGGGGTTGGTTATTTTTCACGCAGGCACTGAGCAAAAACGAGGGGCTCCGCTGCGCTCCGCACCCTCGCTATGATCTTTCGCCCTCCGGGCTCAGGCTATTACTACATGCCTAGACAGTGAGGAATCGGCATAGCACATACCACGCTACACACTCCACCCCTTTCTTCTTCCTTTGCTTCTTTAGCAATGCCTTAACGTAGCCTTAGCGATTCATTAGCGAAAGCTAAGGAAAGGTTTATCCTATAGTAAGTTATAGATAATCTGTTAAACGAGGGAGCT
>JAZHDE010000167.1:0-8588 GCA_036584515.1 Candidatus Cloacimonadota bacterium
AAGAAGTAAAGGAAGAAGAAAGGGGTGGAGTGTGTAGCGTGGTATGTGCTATGCCAATCCGCTTGCACTTTGATGGGGTTGGAAGGCTGGAATTCAGTGCTTCTTATATCTATGGATAACAATATGATAGTATCACGTTATCTTCTACTGGATGCCAGCCTCCGCTGGCATGACGGAACGCGGAGCTGGGTGGTGGTGTTTCAGGTTCTTGGTGTGGTAACGTGTTGACGTGCTGGCATGACAAAGCGCGGGGCAGGTTGGTGGCAATCGCAGCGCGGCTCTGGTCAATTGTTACTTGTCACTTGTCACTCTTAAAAGAGCTTATAGAGATCCTTCACATCCTGGAGGCGGATGACCTTGTTCTTCTGCTTGGTCTTGGCATGATGGGAGATGTATATCTTGTTGAAGCCAAGCTTGATGGCTTCTTTGATGCGAGTGTCGATCTGACTCACGGGACGGATCTCGCCATTGAGTCCCACTTCGCCGATGAAGACGGAGTTCTCCGGAACCGGAGCGTCTTTGAGGCTGGAGATAATTGCGGCCAGGATAGAGAGATCGAGGCTGGGATCACTGCTGCGAATGCCTCCGGTGAGATTGATGAAGACATCGCTGCTGCGCAGGTAGAGCGCCAGGTTCTTTTCCAGGATGGCGAGCAGCAAGGCCAGTTTCTTTTGTTCCAAGCCCATGACCACGCGCTGCGGGGTGCCATAGTTCGAGCCGGTGGCAAGGGATTGCACTTCCACAATGAAGCTGCGACTGCCTTCCATGATGCAGGCAGCGGCAGAGCCGATCTGGTTGTTGTCCCGGCTCAGGAAGACGTTGTTGGGATCGGTCACTTCGATCAGGCCATTGCCGGTCATCTCAAAGAGACCGATCTCATTGGTGGCACCAAAGCGGTTCTTCACAGCGCGAAGGATTTTGTAATGGTTACGCAGTTCGCCTTCAAAATAGAGAACTGTGTCCACCATGTGTTCCAGGATTTTGGGTCCAGCCACGAAGCCTTCTTTGGTTACGTGACCCACCAGGAAGATAGGGATGTTTTCGGTCTTGGCCAGTCTCAAAAGGCGATTGCAGCTTTCCCTGAGCTGGGTCACGCTGCCCGGGATGGAATCCAGAGAAGGGATAGATACGGATTGGATGGAATCCACGATCACCAGGGCGGGCTTGTATTCTGCCACAGATTCTATGATCTGTTCCGTGTCGTTGGTACACAGCAGCCAGATGTTCTCATCGTGAACGCCGAGGCGGTTGCTGCGTTGGCGGATCTGTTCCATGCTTTCTTCGCCGGAGCAGTAGAGCACGCTGAGCTTGAGCTTGCCGATCCACTCGCTGAGTTGCAGCATGAGAGTGGATTTGCCGATGCCGGGCTCGCCGCCGATCAGAATCAGCATTCCGGGCACAATTCCTCCACCTAGAACAAGATCAAATTCGCTGCTGCTGGTGGAAATCCGTTCCACGCTGTTGGCTTTGAGATCTTTTATTCTTTCTGGTTTGGATTGTTTGGAGGCAATGAGCTTGCCTTTCTTTCCTGTGACTACCGAGCTTTCTTTGAAAGTGTCCCAAGCTCCACATTGCGGGCATTTTCCGCTCCACTTGGTGGTTTCATAACCGCATTCAGAACAAAAATAGGCTGCTGCCATCGTCATCTCCTGTCTAGGCTTTTTCACAGTTTTGGGGCACGGAAAAAATTGGCAAGGATTATTTTCCTTCAAAGATATTCTGCGAGAGCATCAAATACTGCTTCACTACAAAAAAGACCCGAATTCAAAAAAAAGGTTTGGCAATTTTGGCGGGCTCAATTAATATGTCCCCAGAGGTGAAATTATGAACCATAAAATAATCGTATTTAGCACTCCCACCTGTTCATGGTGCAAGAAACTGAAGGACTATTTGCGCCAAAATGGTTTCACCTACCGTGATGTTGATGTATCAAAAGATGATACCGGACTTAGGGATATGATCCGAAAGACAGGGCAACAGGGCGTTCCCCAACTTTGGATTGATAACCAGCCGGTTGTGGGCTTCGATCGCAGCAAAATCGATCGATTATTAGATATTACAAAAGCAAAAAAAGGAGTTACAAATGGCTAATTATCCCGAAAAGTTCCATGAACTGATCACAAGGTTACAGGTGATCCTGAGCGACATCGATTATTCGCAGAAAGCATGTCTGCAAGCAGGTAAGATGGAGTGCCATCTACTTAATTATCTTCATTCTATCAAATCAGCAGCCAATATGAATGAATTGGCCAAGGTGCTGAATGTATCCCACAGTCGCGTAACCCGCATAATGGACAATCTCGTGGCCAAGAAACTGGTGACCAGAAAGCCCTCTGAACAAGACCGTCGTTGCTGGTTTGCCATGATCACCGATAAAGGTAAGAAATTGGCAGAGAATAGCCAACAGACAGTCGTTGACCATCAAAAGAAGATCATCTCCAAGATCTCTGAAAAGAATCTGGAAGATACCTATAAAGCTTTCAAAACTTATGTCGATAAGTATGAGGAAGTGCTCAAGGAAACCTACGTGGAGTTATAATGCCAAGTAAGAAAGTAATAACCCATTGGCGTGATGGGATGACTTTTGACGCAACTGTCAATGGTCATCATCTGCTGATGGATGCTGATAATGAATGGGGCGGCCAAGATAAAGGGCCTCGTCCCAAACCACTGCTTCTGGCGGCTCTATCAGGCTGCTCGGGTATGGATGTGGTATCAATTCTCGCCAAGATGAAGATCCCGCCCTATACCTTCAGAATGGAAGCTGATGCGGATTCAACGGAAGAACATCCGGTGGTCTATAAGGCCATTCGCTTCAGTTTCTACTTTGACGGTGAAGCTCTGCCTGAAGACAAGATCAAAAAGGCTGTGAAGCTATCCACCGAGCAATATTGTGGAGTGAATGCCATGCTGAAGAAAACCGCTGAAGTGATAGTGAAGATATATATAAACAATGTAGAGGTACAGATATGAAACTGGCTTTAACGATCTTGATGATCTCGCTAGTGGTTCTTCTAGGCTGTGCTCCTGCTCCCAAACCGGGTGACAAAGACGCTTCTCCCGCAACTGAAGAAGCCACTCCTGTGGCTCCGGCCGGAGAAGTTCAACAAGCGGTCGATGGCTATGTGAATGGAGAGTGGATCACAAATTGGGAAGATGCCTTGCGCTATGCCACTGCCCTGAACCGTCCCGTGCTGGTAAATTTCACTGGCTCGGATTGGTGTGGCTGGTGTATCAGGCTGCGTAATGAAGTATTCAGTCAACAGGAATTTAAGGATTATGCTTCGGCTAATCTGGTGCTGTTGACCTTGGACTTCCCCCGCAGCCTCCCTCAATCTGATGAGCTAATAGCGCAAAACAGGTCCTTGCAGGAACGTTTCCGCATAGAGGGTTATCCCACCATACTACTGGTAAATAGCCAGGGTACGGAGATCAATCGCACAGGTTACCAGCAAGGTGGCGCTGCTGCCTACGTGGCTCATTTGCGCGGACTACTGGCAAGAAACTAGAATCTAAGCATCATATAACAGAAATCCCCACCTATTGGGTGGGGATTCTCTTTATATCTTGGAATGTTTCTTATTTGAAGTAGGGCTTGATCACTTCCAGCACTTCTGGCACGTCCATGCCTATTGCTTTGAGGTGCTCGAGTGTAGGCACTCCTTCAGGAGTCCAGCCTTTACGTTTGTACACTGAATCGACCAGTTGTCTGTATTGATCTTCACGATATTCACGCAGCTTGGCCATCTTGTCCAAGGTACTCATGCCAGTGGGATCGATACCTTGCTTTTCACGTAGGGCTGTGTCGTAACGTTCGGCACGGGAGAGGTATTCTTCCTCGGTGACAGGGCCAACAGCTCTGTAGGGCGGTAAATCGTCCACTCTGCGGCCTTTTCCCATTCTCATGCAGAAGACTTTCTGGAAGTTATAAACACGTTCGCTCTGACGGATCAGTTCGTGCTTATCCAGAGGCTTACCGGTGATAGCTTTGTAGATATCAACGTAGTTCTGGACGTGTTCTGGAACCTTGGCAGGTTCGTCTGTCTGAGCATTGTCCTCGGGCTCAATATCGTTCCAGGGAAGCTTGCAGAGACCTTGCAGGCCAAACCAGGTGCGGAACATGGGGAAGTAGTGCAGAGCTTCTGCTTTATCCTCAAAGGTGGGGATAAGCTTGTTTACCATATCCATGAAGATGAGCCAGGCTTCATCGTGTTGAGGTCCCTTGAGAGCAAGAGTGTAACCGCCCTGCTGAGCCAGGCTTTCCTTGGACATATACTGGCTGTATTCCAGTCCCTTGGCTTCCATTCCCATATCCTGAAGCAGCTTGGGATCGGCACCATACTGCTCGGCAAAGATCTTCTTCATCTGACGCACACCTCTGCCAACAGTAAGTCCAAAGCCTTCACCCCGTGCCATCTGGTGCAAGAGCTCCAGAGCAGCATCAGCATTGCCCCAAGTGAGATCCAAGCCACCGGTGCGTTCTTTGTTCAGTATGCCATATTCATAACATTCCATAGCAAAGGCAACGCTGGTGCCGAAGGAGATGGTATCCACACCGTAGGTGTCGCAGTAGAAATTGATCTCGACTACATCCTTGGGGTCCCAGATACAGAGATTGGAGCCGCATCCAGCGGCTGTTTCATATTCGGGACCGTCTACGCAGACAGGTTGACCTTTGTAGGGTCCGGTTCGAGGCAGGAAGTTATCCACAGCTTTGCAGCAGGAAAGAGAGCAGCCAAACCAGCAGCCGTCTGCCATGCCTTGGGTAAAGAGTTTCTTAAACTCCCAGGAGGCCAGAGCGATGGCTTCATCCATCTGACCATACTTAAAGTTTTTGATGGGCAAGAGGTCATAGTCGTTCATAATCTCCATCAGGTGAGCCGTTCCGATTTCACGCATGTGACACTGGGAGCTATCGCCTTTCTCAATCTCTTTATGCAGCTTGAGACCAGTTTCCTGCAGAGTCTTGATATCTTCGGGGTCATTGGTCTCACCACTAAGAGATGAGTATTTCACGACCAAGGCTTTGAGGTTTTTATCCCGGAAGACAGAACCCGTGCCACCCCGACCAGCTTGTTTGAGACGGGCAACCTTGCGGCGTTTGTCCCAGAAAGAGAAATTCAGGCAGGTGATCTGAACATGGCTGGAGGCCTGACCAGAGGAAACCACGGAGACGTGTTGCAAGTGTTCCGGGCCTCCGGAGAATTCTTCGTGCAGCTTCTCGGAGATAACGTGGCTATTGACTTCGGCATCCGGTGCTGTGAGGATTTGCACCACCCCTTTATCACCATCAATATAGACAATTGTGCCTTCTTTAGCTTTACCCTGGATTTCCAGAGCGTCCCAGCCGGAGAACTTTGTGTAGGGACCAAAGTGCCCGCCCACGTTACAATCCACAGGGATTCCGGTGAGAGGAGAGATGGTGGTGACAATCGACTTGCCGCTACCAGGATAGTTTGTATTTCCACATAGGGGACCGAAAGAGATACAGATTTCATTTTCCGGATCGTTCCACTTGGTGTTGTCATTCACACCATGCCACATAAGATAAAGGTCAAAGCCCTTTCCACCCACAAACTTATCGATCATCAGATCGGTTACGGGCTTCTCTTTGATCTCGAGAGTTTCAAGATTTACATAAAGGGTACGGCGATTGTAGCCTCTGATGATGGGCTTCAGTTCATAACGAAACTCAGCCAATACTTTGCGGTTTTCCATCTATTCCTCCGTCTCTATTTTGATGGCTTCTGCGGGGCATTGTTTGGCGCAGGCACCGCAAGCTATGCACTTGAAGGGGCTAAGGGCTCCATCGAAATGCATCATGGAGTTCGTGGGGCAGGCAGCCACACACATCAGACAGCCGATGCAGAGCCTCTTATTCAGCATCACCACGCCCAAACTATTGACCGTTAGGGCTTGGGTGGGGCAGGCTTTTACGCAAGCCTGGCACTGATTACACACATTCATATGGATGGGGCTCTGGTCGTCGTGTATCCGTATGCAAGATTTGGCGGAATTATCTTCCTTGAAATACAAGCGGGAACATACGCTCTCACAAAGGTGACAAGCTATACACTTATCAGGGTGGGTTTTTAATAGTTTTTTCATCACCTGCTCCTATATATTTTGTTTTTTACCAGATTCAATTACTCGCTATTTCAGTCAATAGGTTTTTCCCCGGTTCAGACAAAAAAACACTCCGCTCGATTTGCAGCGGAGTGTTTATGGAATTTTGAAGTTATAGAGATCAGATCTCTTTTTTAATCTTATTCAGCAGGCTGGCGGCATCGAGCCCGGCCCAGCGGTACACGTCCTCGGAGACTCCTGCCAGGGGATACTCCGAAACACCATATTTGAAGAGTTTGGCAAACAAGCCAAGTTCTACCAGTTTAGAAGCAATTGTGTTGCCCAAGCCTGTATTGACGTTATGATCCTCAATGCTGAAGATGGGGCCGTGTTTGGCGGCATTCTCGATGGTGGTGTCACTGATCAGAGTGGGGGAGGAGACGTAGTAGAGATTGAGATAAATTCCCATATCACGCAGACTGTCTATGGCCTTTAGGGTCCTTCCCACCGGGGTTCCGGTCACGAAGACGGTTCCCTGATTGCCAATGCGCAGCAAGTCTTCCTTGCCGTATTCAAAGTTATAGCCCATATCGTAATAAACTGCGCTCTCTTCATTGCGGATGATGGGAACCTTGGAACGTCCCATGGTTACAATGTAGTTTCCGGGCTTATTGATCAGCCAGCGGATGATGCGATCCGTATGATTGGGATCAGCAGGGCAGATCAGGCGGAAATTGTAAAGACTCTTGGCCAGACCGATATAATCTATGCACTGATGAGTCTTTCCGTCTTCACCGACGTCCAGTCCCACGTGCGTTACAACCACTTTGAGATTGGTGTGATTGATATCATTGAGGCGATGCATATTGTAAACTTCACCGATGCCAAAGACGCCGAAGTCGCTCCAGAAAGCCTGGATCCCCGAAGCAGAGAGAGCTCCGGTGACCACTGCCGCATTCTGTTCCATGATTCCGGATTGGATAAAGCGTTCGGGAGAGACCTTGGCAAAGTCGCCGGTTTTCACGCTGGCGGCCAGATCACAATCCACCACAACCAGCGGAGTCTTGGCATTGAGGTTGATCTTTGCCAGATCGGCAATAGCAGTTCCCCAGGCACTCCGATTATCGGTTTCGGATTCATAAACCACGGGTTGACCCGCCACCAGGTCTGACTTGAGCTCAAACTTTGTCGCATCATGAGCAGAGAGATCGAACACGAATTCTTCTCTGAGCTTGCGGTACTTACTAAGTTCATTTTCTACTTTGAGCTGTTTCAGAGCTTCATCAAGCTGCATGTCTGAAAGAGTTGAGCCGTGGTATTTGGCCTGATTCTCCATGAAGCTCACGCCCTTGCCCATCACTGTATGTGCCAGTAGCATCGTGGGCTTTTCTGCGGTTTTAACTGCTTCCAGAGCATCCAGGACTTCAGAGAAATTGTGCCCGTCCATATCCACGACCTGCCAGCCATCGGATTCCCAGCCGGCTTTGATATCCTGATACATGACATCACAGATATTACCGCTGATCTGAAGTTTGTTGTAATCCACTATGGCACAGAGATTGTTCAGGCTGTACTTGGTGGCAAAACGCCGGGCTTCGCTGATCTGTCCTTTCTGCTGCTCACCATCACCCATCATCACATAGACACGGTAGGGAGTATTATTGATGCGGGAAGCAAGCGCCATGCCAGCACCCGCAGAGAGTCCCTGTCCCAGATTTCCTGTGGTCCATTCCACTCCCGGAACCGTGCGCTCGATATGCCCTTCAAAGATGCTGCCAAACTTACGGAATTGAGAGATGGCATCTTTTAGTGGAAAGTAACCCTGCATTCCCAGCACCGTGTACACGGCAGGGGAGATGTGACCGTTGGAGACCAGAATTCTATCCCGATTTGGCATTTGTGGTTTACCGGGATCGTGAGTAGTGGTTTCATAGAGGGCAAGGAGTATATCTATAGAAGACATCGAGCCGCCGGGATGTCCGGAGCCTGATATAGTGGTCATCGTTAGTATCGCAGCTCTGGCTTTGATTGCCTGCTGTTCTAAGTGTTTGATTAAGTCTTGCTTGTTCATCTGTTCTTCCTTAGTCTGAGTAAAAAACCTGCTATAAAAGAGATTCCCCTCCACATTGCAAGCAACGTGAAGGGGCTTTATTGTTGGTGGAGCATAACGGGATCGAACCGTTGACCTCATGACTGCCAGTCATGCGCTCTCCCAGCTGAGCTAATGCCCCAAAACTGGGCGTTCCAATATAGCGGCCAATCTCTTTGCAGGCCTTTTTCTGTCAAGAATTTGTTTTGGTTGTTTTGAACTATGCTTATAATCTCATGCTATTCAATAAGATTAGAAACTGATCATTTGAAAGGCATGCAGGTGGGACGAGGGGCACATTCTCCAAGCTAGCACTCAGATGAGAGTGGAAGCGACATCTTGTCGCTTTTCAAATTGGGCAAGCTACCGAATGGAACGCAGATGAGAGTGGAAGCGACATCTTGTCGCTTTTCAAATTGGGCAAGCTACCGAA
>JAZHDE010000167.1:8688-19135 GCA_036584515.1 Candidatus Cloacimonadota bacterium
TGGAACGCAGATGACTGGATCGACAAGATCAGCGGGATTTTCTCCCAGCCCCACATCCTCCGGTCTCGTCACTCGTCGCTCGTCACTTTCTGCTCACTGCTCACTGACAGAAAGCTTGACAGGAAACATTGAACGAATAATTCTGGAGTTATTCAGTAAGACTCACCTTGAGCTTCATCTTAGAATGAGTAACACAAGAAGGATAAGGTATGAAAAGAATCGCTATTGTGACCCTGTTGATCTTGCTTCTACCATCTGTTATGCTGGCAGAAGAGCTAAGTCCTCCCAAATTACACATTGGTGTCGTGTCGGGGATAGGTGGCTCTTATATTGGCTCTTTGGGTGATAATCCCTTCTGGGAACCTCGTGGCTCAAGCTATGTAGCACCGGCACTTACCTACTACGCACCCAGCGGACTCGCTCTCCGGGGCGAATTCTGCCAGTTGAAACGCACTTCGGAGTATTCGGAATACGATGATGATAACATCTTTTACCGTGAAGCCAGGATTGATAGCAAAGCCATGCATACCTCGGTTACTGTACTCTACTCATTCCCGATGGGGAACAACCCAAACAAGTACTATATAGGAGCTGGTCTCTACCTCGATACTATTCTCAGGGCAGACCTCTATGCTGAGCACAGCAGTAGCGTCGTTCTGCGGCAAAGTATCCTGGACGAATATGGTCCTGTGTCTTACGGGGCTTCCCTGCTCTTGGGTATGGGTATGTCCAAAACCTTCTATGCAGAGCTGGTCTTTCTCACAGATATATCAAGCTTTGATGCCTCGGCACTTAGAATGTATGGCCTTCAGACTCAAAGCCTGTTCATTAGATTGGGTATGGACCTGGTTAAAATCAATCTGAGCGACTGAGGCAGCTTGCATAGACCAAGAGTTCGCCGAACCAATCAGGGGTAGCTACAATGGTTTTAACCGGAGAGGTTTCTCATATCCTACTGTCGTTACGAAGCATGGAACCTCTTCTAACAGAGTGTATAATACAATTGCAATATTGACAAACGAGTAATCAATAGAACCGATCTGTATTTGTGTGTCGGATAAACTGAATAAAAACTTGACACATTTTCCATAAGTGGGATTTGTTGCAAGCATGGAGGTGGTTATGAGAAGTGCTAAGTGTTTGGCCCTTCTGCTACTGGGCTGGCTGGCAGTTTGTCTGCTTGCGGCCAGCTACCAGATAGCGGTGGGTCCCACAACCATTATGGAAAGCTATTTTGATTACATGATTGGGGGCTACTACGATCTTCCCATGCAAGAACTGGGTGATGCCTGGGGTGGGGGCAGGCTGGCTCTCTTCCATGCCAGGAATACTGCTTCACAAGTTCGCAAGATCCGCTATGCCTATATCGATGCTGCAGGAAGCCTGCAAAACGCCAGCTATCCCTGGGAAACAACCGATGTTCAAATGGGTTATGCGTCGGTAGCAATAGATCAAGAATCCGGCATTTCCTTCTATGCCTGGCACCAGAACATGGACGAGGATGCTGACTATGAACTGGTGATGCAGTATGAGTTGGCTCCGGGCAGCGATCCTGGACTGTACAGCGATCTCAGCATAGTGGTAGATCCACCCAATGCTCCACTGGGTTTGGATGGAGAGTATATCTGGCCCAGCATCAAGATTGGCCCTTCGCCCACACCGGATATGCGAAGACTTTATATCATGGGCAGATACAATGGTAGTGATGATGCAGAACAGAACAGCACAGTGCTGATCGCTTTTGCGGATTTCAACGCTGCATCCATCTATGCCGGAACTCCCATGAATTGGCAATACACCACGATTCCTACCTTGGTGAGCTGGCATGAGGATCCGCTGGTCAATCGCAGGTTGATGGCTTCTTTTACAGTGGGTGATGACGGGCGTCTATATGTTGCTGGAAATCATTATGCCCGTCTTCAGGAAAACAATAACATCGTTGTTGAGCCGGATCTTGATGTCTTTATCTGTGATAACTATGGAGCAGGGACTTGGCAACACTATCAGGCCAGTAGCGAGATACAGCTTCATAATCCCTATAATCAAGCTCAAAACATATATGCGTTTTACGATCATGGACGAGTTCTGGAAGATAGTGAGGTAACCTTGCTGAACTGCTACACAAATCACTTTAACTTAGTGCTGGATTCAGACGGCAAGCTGCATATGCCGGGGAACTGGGCTTTGGTTCTGGCAGGAACATGGTCAACCGAGTACAACAGTATCAAGGACATTGTCTTCGATACCAATAGCCACAGCTTTGATATCCGGGAGATCTATCCAGTCACGGGTACGAGCTCAGACGATATCTGGTGGACTCCCTGGGATGCAGATGGAGATCATCAGGCAGATAGCTGGTCATTTTTTGAGCCGTTACCACAAATGACTTCGCTTTTCCCCTTTTGTCACTGGGATACCACCTTACATTCTGATGCGATGCGGTTTCATTATAGTTACTTCCGGATGACAGAGCCTGATGCTGATGGGAATATGGCCTGTCTGTGGCAGGATAGCAATAAAGCAAGGTTATATCACCTTTACCCGGGAGAGTATCCCCAGTATGAAGCCTATAATGACAATGCCGAGATATACCTCTCTGTATCCACAAATAATGGTCTGGATTGGGGCCAGCCGGAGGTTATCAGCGCTGTAACAGAGCCTGCTCTTTCCGGTATGATACCCATGTGGGTCTATCCCTCCAATCGCTTCATCCAGACAGGATCGGAGCTGCAAAAGCGGATGTATTTGCTCTTTGCAGATGATGATGACTGGGGTGCAAACTGCGTAATGCCCTATCATATTCCTTTCTCATGCCGGGTGAATTACATGGCTCTGGATATTGATCTGCCTGTATCTGCAGACGATCCTCACAGCCCTGTGGTTCATAGCCTGGTTCTGGAGCAGAATGCTCCCAATCCCTGTTCGGATCATACTACTATCAAGTATGGTATCCAGGCAGCAGGAGATGTTGTTCTGGAGCTGTTTAATCTCAGGGGGCAAAAGCTACGCACTCTTTACTCCGGCAGAAGAGAAGCCGGGGAGCATAGCCTGGATTGGGATGGATTGGACGAGACAGGCAGAGCCCTGAGCTCCGGAATCTATCTATACAAGCTCACAAGCCGGAATGACTCCCGGGTGATGCGTTTGCTTCTGCTGCGTTAGTTTACTACTTCACTGCCCTTACTCTATAGAATCTTTTGGGATCGGCACTCTGGCTGGACCAGCTTGTGGTGGGGTGAAGGAGCTCGTCTTCCAGAATCCACTGGCTCTCATCGGCGTTTGGGGCGGTTGAAGAATAAACTCTGTAGGCAGTGGCTCCACTCACTGCAGACCAGCTTAGCAGGAGATCGTTGCTTGCTCCGGAAATTCTCACCAGCTCAAGATCATCGGGTAGGCTGATGATGAAATTGTTTCCCCCGGTGGATGCCAGGCAGTATTGACCCATGATATCGTAGCCCTGCACCCGGAAGCGAAGAGGGTCGGTCGAGAGCAGCTCGGCATTGGTGTCCAACCAGGTCGCTCCATAACCATTCTGGCGTCTTAAGACTCTGAGGTTCTGAGGATTGTCTGTGCCCGGGATGCCCGAAAAATCGAACACTATGGTAGATTCGGAGTGGTCCAGAGAATTCCCCACTTCCCACCAAGCTTCGTTATAGTGGTTCTGGATGTCAGAAGGATAGTTGCCGGTTGAGGAGCTGTAGTGCTTACATATACTGCTGTTGTAGTACTGAGTGTTGGAGCACACGTAATCGCCACTTGTCACAGTCAGCAGGGCATTGTGCGTATCCAGTGCATCCAGAGTGTAATCTGGGAATACTTCGGTTGCGAAGACCAGATCTCGTTTAGTGTTAGCGGGACTGAGTGTGATATCTGTATTGAAGCTTCCGTATCCATACTGAACCACGGCTGAAGAACTGGAGAAAGTGAATTCAACCTGTCCTGTGGGATTGGCGTACTGCGCAATCCAGGCAGGATCTCCGACCTCAGTATCCAGGGTTCCCCAAGCGTAACCGACGATACTTGCCCCGGGGCCAACATCCTGAGGATAGGAGGTGAAGGTTTGCATGGAGCAATCGTTTATCTTGAGTAGGATCTCTTCATCACCATAGTACGGAACGTGCTTCACATAAACAGTTGCTCCGCTGTAGAGTCGGGTATCGCCTGCTTGCCCCAGAGTCTTCCACTGCCAATCGGCATTAACAGCGTTGACATGCGTAAAAGCACACAGAGTGAAAGCTTCATCCGATCCTCTTTCGCCAAAGGTCATTTTGTACATCGTATCTGGAACCGCAATCCCGGTCAGGGGAGGAAAGCTCTGATAAGACTGTAATCTGCTAGTGGAGGGCAGTGACCAGGTCTCATACCCCAATTCATGGAAGAAGTAGGATTGATAGTTGTAACTCATTCTGTCGTACACATTCACAGGAAGAGCAGTAAAAGCATGGATATCCTCATTGAAGGGATGTTGCTGATTGAGGTTAAACATCCAAGCGTAGCCAAACTCCATCATCATCTCTTCGTTGTGGAAGGTAATAGAGCCAGCGTACAGATGGCACGCTAACAGAACTAATATAACAAGCGCAAAGTTCTTCATGGCTATCTCCTTATTCATTTCCAAGATAAGGCTATATTAAAGCAGAATGATTGGAAGTCAAGTAAATACTTGTGCAATACTTGGATAGCTGGGGGCTTTGTATCTTATCTCCCTCTGCGCTCAGAGAGAACATATCTGGTGGGCTGTTCAGGACCCATTTCGAATGTAATAAAAGAAGCTCTGCACTATGGCAGAGCTTCATTATTGGTTTTAAATCTCTTTAGAATTCTACTTTGATTGAACTGCCCAGCATGTAGAGGGCATTGGGATCACCATCGATCCCCTCTCCGGGACTTCCGAAGGCGCCATAGACTGACATCTTGGCAATTTGGGGAACCAGACAGACTTCCAGGCCGGCATTGGCTTCGAGGCCAACGGCGGGATCATTATCTGCCATGGTTGTGACATAACCCAGGTTTCCAAAGATAGCCATCTTTTGGTTCAGGTTATATTTCATTTGGGCTACGGCAGAA
Organism: Candidatus Cloacimonadota bacterium; assembly: GCA_036584515.1. Taxonomy (GTDB): domain Bacteria; phylum Cloacimonadota; class Cloacimonadia; order Cloacimonadales; family Cloacimonadaceae; genus PHBP01. The sequence goes on from JAZHDE010000167.1 coordinate 13,756, forward strand.
AGCATTCCCTGATCTCCATCAGGATAGGGGAAATCCACAGTTGTGCCATCATGCCATTCTCCCAAACCAAAGAGGTAAAGACCATTCTGGTAATAGGGACTCAGGACTGTCAGACCGTTTTCACCCATATAAAGGAGGTCTCCTCCCAGGTGAAGGTCGCCCATTTCTGCTCCGGCTTTTACTGCAGCACCAAAACCAATCTGGTCGTCTCCGGGGATTACTTGGTAGTCCACGAAGGCTGTGATGTCGAACTCAGCATTGCCCATGGGGACTGTGATGAAGGGCATCACTGTGAAGTTTGCCATGCCATTGGCCTTCAGATCGTTGCCGTAGAAGGTTTGCAGGCCGGCATTGTGCTCATCCATGAGCAGGTTAAACATCACAATGTGATAGTCGTCGTTGACCATCAGGTTTCTTTCGTTGGCTTTAAAGTAAGCCAGCTCAGCTTTCATACCGGCCACGTCGTCTTTGCTCATGTAAAGTCCGGAGATAAAATCATCCAGGACCATGCTTCTATGGTCGGCATAATATTGCTGACCAAGCTTGAACTCGAGGCCTTTGGCCACCCAGTTGTGATGTAAGTATAACTCGCTGGTTTCGATGTTGACTCCGCCTGTTCCAACACCTCCACCGAAACCACCCCAATTGGTGTTGCCGATCTCTGTGCCGAGAACCAGCTGCCAGTTGGGCGCAAAACGGCCATGCAGGTTGAGCTGAAGACGACTGTCGATATGACCGCCATTGTCTTCTGCCGTGTCGTTGTACATGGCTGCCCGTGTACGGAAATTACCATCCCAATCGAACTCGATGGCCCAGATGGAACTGAGCATCATTAGTGGTACCAGGATCATAATTAGCTTTTTCATAAGGTTTCTCCTAATCATATTTCTCCAAATATAATAATCGCGGATGCAGGTCTGACAAATAGTTCATGCTAGGAGTGTGATCTGCACAGGGATACCGCTATATCTTTGAGGCATCAATCTGGCAGGCAGGGATGGACCGGGGTATGCTAATCTGTTTTGTGCAAAACGAAACCTTGACAAAAACCTAGATTTAAACTTTACTGAATAAAATCCGTAAAGGTTTGAAATATGCAGACTTGGGAACTGACAGCTCATGGTCGGGTTCAAGGTGTTGGCTTTCGCTGGCATGCTTGGCACTGTGCAAAAAAGCACTCCATCTTGGGCTACGTCAGAAACCAGCCAGACGGTACGGTTTTGGTTATAGCTCAAGCAGATATGAGCGTTTTGGAGTTCTTTGCCATGGATCTGCAACATGGTCATGGACCGGCGCTGGTGAGCAGACTGGACCGTGTAATTATTGACACTACAAAGAGATATAATGATTTTGAGATTAGATAAATACATAAGAACAGTGGTCATATTGCTACTAAGCATTTTGCCTATGTGGCTGTCCGCTGTTGAATATAATTATCATCGGGTGCGCAGTGGAGATACGCTCTACGCTTTGAGCAGACGATATGGGGTTTCTGTAGATCAGATCAAGCGACTGAATAATCTTAGCAGTGATCGATTGTCAATAAACCAAAGACTTAAGATTAGTGAGATCAGGCCTACTGCGAGGCCAACTCAACCCCGTCCCCAACCTGCAGAAACCAGACCTGCAACACCCGAACCTGTGGCTCCTCCTGCAGTGACGCCTCCTCCCGCTGCTCCTGCTGCTCAATCTCCACAAAGCCTGCCGGAAGACTTCTATCATACGGTGGTCCAGGGAGAGGGGCTTTACAGGATTGCGGTGAATAGCTCCATTACCTTGGCTGAACTGCTTAGATTCAATGGCTTTGCCGATACCAATGTTCCCCTGAACCCAGGTGATCGTCTCTTAATAAAAGATCCGGCAACAGCAACCCCTGGAACCCAATCCCCACTTGCAACTCAGCCAGAAACGCCGATAGCAATGCCAACCCTGCCCCAGTTACGTGCCGCAACGCCGGCTCAAGGTGATACTGTCGTGGTGGAGCAAGTTTATATTGTGCAGAGAGGAGATACTCTCTACAGAATTGCCACCAATAACGGAGTCTCGGTGGATGATCTAAAAGCCAGAAACAATCTCAGCTCAAATGAGATCAGAGTGGGGCAAAGGCTTTATATTGTGGGAACGCCGCCTTCCAGGCCGGTTACAAGAGCTCCTCAGGTACAGGAAAGTGAAACAGAGCGCCTCAGAAGCGATCTGGCGCGTCCTGTCGAAGGAAGAGTTACCTCCAGATATGGTATCAGAAACGGCAGGCCTCACAAAGGCATTGATATTGCCGCTAGAACCGGAACTCCGATCTTTGCCGTATTGGCTGGAACTGTGGTTTACTCTGGAGTTCAGGGTGGCTATGGGAACGTTATTGTGATCGAACATCCGGATTTTGTGATGACGATCTATGCTCACAACGAAAGAAATCTGGTTAGCGTCGGAGACGTGGTAACCAAAGGACAACAGATTGCCACAGTGGGTTCAACCGGTGACTCCACCGGTCCGCACCTGCATTTTGAATACCGGATAAAGGGCAAACCAATCAATCCGGAAAGGGTTTTGACACTTGATTAACTATTCAGATATTGACAGACTGCTCCGGAGAAGAGGCTAATTCATGGAAAACGTCTTTGCCGACAGGGCATTACAAAACTACCTGCGTGAGATATCAAAGTATAAGACTCTGAGTCGCGAGGAAGAGCAGGAACTGGCCCGCCGTGCCAAAGAAGGGGATCAGGATGCTATAAATCGTCTCACTCAAGCTAACCTGAAGTTTGTAGTGAAGATTGCCTCAAAGTACCAGAACCGGGGTCTTTCTCTCTCAGAATTGATCAGTGAGGGCAATATTGGTTTGATTAAAGCCATTGAGAAGTTTGAGCCAGACAAAGATATCAAGCTCATCTCCTATGCCATCTGGTGGATCAAACAACGTATAATGCTGGCTGTTTCCGAGAAGAGTTCTCTGATCCGGGTACCGATGGGAAAGTCCAGCACGGTTCACCGTATGAAAGCCTTGGAAGACAGACATTTGGCTGAGACAGGTGAAGCAGTGTCCATGGCCGAGCTCTCTGAAAAGATGAACATTGGTGCAAAATCTCTGGAGGTTCTCAAGGGCAACAGGATTGAGACCACCTCATTCGATGACATCCTGCAGGGTTCTGATTATCAAGAGTTTAGCACTCGTGATATGTTTGAAGATAAGGACCTGGTGGATCCACAGCGTATCTATTACCGGGATCGAATTCAAGAGAAGATTCACAGCGCTATAGACAAGCTGGATCTCCGGGAAGCAGATATCATCCGCAAGTATTTTGGCTTGGATGAGAGCCAGGAAACGATGAATTTTGCCCAGATAGCAGAGATGATGGGGCTTTCGCGGGAACGTGTGCGGCAGATCCAGAAAGAAGCTCTGAAGAAGATTCTTCACGAGTTACAGCCCGAAGAGGGAGATCTGGTGGAGAGCTTTGTGGAAACATACGATTATTAATTAAACTGGGAGCTTAGAGATGTATAAAGACTTTAACGAAATGATGGATGCAGTTAAGCAAAAAAAGAAAGGTACCGCCATAATCGCCGCGGCGCAGACTGAATCTGCCCTGGATGCAGCAATACTGGCCAAACAGGTGGGGCTGGCTGAAAGCATTTTGGTGGGAGATAAAGAGGCTATCAAAGCTCTGCTTATGAAGCTTGCTCCGGAATACATAAATGGTTTTGAGATTATAGATGTGGGACCCGACCTGGTGAAAGCTGCCAAGACTGCAGTACAACTGGTTCACGAACAGAGAGGAGACTTGATCCTGAAGGGTAAGACTGATACCTCTGTGTTGCTGAAGGCTGTGTTGGACAAGGAAAACGGACTCCGGACCAGCGAAGTAATCTCTGATGTTTTGGCTTATGAGCATCCGGAAGGGATAAAGTTGATGAGCGATGGCGGCATAAATCTCTTGCCGGGTCTAAACGAAAAGGTGGCAATCGTTCGCAATGCCGTGCAAGTAGCTCATGCCTTGGGTAATCCGCTTCCCAAGGTAGCTCTCTTAACTGCGGTGGAAACAGTCAATCCCAAGCTGCAATCCAGTGTAGATGCAGCCATCATTGCCAAGATGTGCGAGCGGGGTCAGCTGGGAAAATGCATTGTGGAAGGGCCCTTGGCTTTTGATAATGCTGTGGATACTGAGGCTGCTAGAATCAAGAACATCACCTCACCAGTGGGTGGACAAGCTGACGTTTTGATAGTGCCAAATATCGAAGCTGGCAATATCTATGGCAAGTTAATGACCTACTACTGCAATTTTAGAGTAGCACACGTTGTTATGGGTACCAAAGTGCCAATCCTGATACCCTCTAGAGCAGATACCGGGGAGATCAAGATGCTCTGCATGGCAATGGGCTTGGCCTGTATGCCTGCCTAAGCATGAACCTCCGTCTGATCCAGTTTGGCAAATCCAAGGATGCCTGGCTACTGGAAGCTTTGGCAGAGTATCAAAAGCGTTTGCAGGCGTTCTGTAAACTTGAGATCCTGGAGCTTCCGGACGAAAGCCTGAAGCACAATCCTTCCCCGGCACAGGTTATGGACAAGGAAGCCGTTTTATGCCTCCAGAAGCTAAACCGGGACGACTATCTGATTCTCCTGGATGAGCGGGGACAACAAAAAAGCTCGCTTGAATTCAGCTCTTTCTTGACTAATATATCTGATAGACAAAACGTGGTCTTTGTAATAGGTGGAGTGTTTGGCACATCAGAAGTCCTCAAAGCCAGAGCTGACTTTCTACTTAGCCTCTCTGCCATGACCTTTACTCACAGGTTTGCCCGTTTGATCCTGATAGAGCAGGTTTATCGGGCAATGATGATCAAGAACAACCGCTCCTACCACTACTAGAAAATAGAGGAATAAATGACAGCTTTAACTACTACTATCGGTGCCACTGCTATCAATGATACACTGGCAAATGTATCCGGTTCCGGGTCCGATCTGATGGCCTCGGTTCTGGTGCTTGCCAAGGGGATGCTTGGGATCTTTCTCTTCATGCTGATGTTCTATCTCTTGATCTACGGCTTGGAGAAGCTCTTTGCTGTAAGGTCGAAACATGAAGCATAGACTATTCTTAATTCTGGCAGTACTGAGCTGCACGGCGATCTTTGCCTCGGTCGAGATGATCAGCAGCAATTCTCAAGAGCTGGTTTTTGATTATCATCCGGATGATTACGAGATATCCGAAGCTGGAGACTTTACTGTTTTATCTGCTCAAGGCACAAATACTGATGCAGTTATCGGTGCCCCAGCCATACCCTATGCCGAGCTTAAGATTGCTATTCCTCCGGGGGGAGATGTCTTAGTTACTCTACTTTCAGAGGATTACCAAAGCTTGCCTCTGAGCAAAGCTCTGCAGCCTGTTCC
>JAZHDE010000168.1:0-3731 GCA_036584515.1 Candidatus Cloacimonadota bacterium
CTGGTGGGTCTTATCATCGCATGAAATCAATGCTCAATCATGTTGCCTCAAGAAAGAATAAGTCCAGCGAGGGAGAGCTATCTGTGGAAGGAACAGAAAAGACCGGGGACAATGAAAATGAAGTTTAATAACTACAAGTATAAGGACAGCGGAATCGATTGGCTGGGAAATATACCGGAGAGATGGAAAGTACTTAAGGTGAAATACTGTTCCGATGTGATTATGGGTCAGTCTCCAAGTTCTGATGAATATTCTGATGATAGCGATTTGCTTCCATTTCTCCAGGGTAATGCAGATTTTACCACAAGATATCCCATACCAAGAGTTTATTGTAATAGCGCAAATAAAAGGGTACCTAAGGGATCTATTTTATTATCAGTTAGAGCACCTGTTGGAGCTCTCAACGAAGCAGATCAAGAATACGGTGTTGGTAGAGGTCTATGTGCATTGATACCAAAATCTGATCTGCACAAAGAATATACTTGGTTCCAGCTTCACATTACGAGAGTCGAACTTGATAGCCTTGCCACTGGATCAACGTACGATGCTGTATCTGTAGATGAAGTAGCCGATATGCTTATACTAGTCCCAAGCAAATCAGAACAGCAAGCCATCGCTTCTTTCCTTGATCGGGAGACGGCTCGGATAGATGCTTTAATCCAAAAGAAAGAGCGGATGATAGAACTGCTGAAAGAAAAGCGCATCGCCCTGATCACCCAAGCGGTCACCAAAGGCCTTGACCCCAATGTCCCGATGAAAGACTCCGGGATTGGGTGGCTGGGTGAAGTGCCTGAGCATTGGGAAGTGAAAAAACTTAAGTACCTGGGGAAATCCTTAATTGGCCTTACATACAGTCCTGAAGAGATTGTTTTTGAGGATGGTACATTGGTATTACGAGCTTCAAATATCCAGAATTCAACCTTATCATTAGGTCGAGATGATGATGTTTCTGTCGTAACTAGAATACCTAATAAACTGATGGTAGTTGAAGACGATATTCTAATATGTTCACGAAATGGAAGTAAAGCACTTATAGGTAAAGCGGCTATCATAGGAAGTGAAGTCAATGCGACATTTGGTGCATTCATGACAGTTTTTAGAAGTAGATTCAACAGGTTTATTATATGGGTCCTTCACTCGAGTATGTTCAGTAGCCTTTGTTCGGGTTATGTTACTTCGACTATAAATCAGCTTACTCAAGATGATCTTAACAACATTTCCATCCCCCTACCTCCTGACAATGAATTAAAAGAGATAACAAAGCACCTTGAGAAAGAATCTTATTTTATAGATAAACTGATCATCAAAGCAGATCGTTCCATCTCCCTCCTCCGCGAGTACCGTTCTTCCCTGATTCACCACGCCGTTACCGGCAAAATAGATTTGCGAGGCTATGATGCCCAAGCACAATGAACAAGCTTTTGAAGCCTATATCGAGTCCGCCCTGCAATCCGGCTGGACTACCGTCGCCAATACCGCCTTTGATGCCGCCAATGCCTTGTTTCCAGAAGAGCTGATTGCCTTCCTCAGAAATAGCCAGCCAGCACTGTGGACAGAACTAGATAAAATAAACGGCAATCTCCTGCCCGGGCAGCTCATCCAGGCTCTGGTCAAGGAGCGCCTCAGCAAAGGCACTCTGCATATCCTGCGGCATGGTTTCAAGTTTCAGGGGAAAACCCTCAGGCTGGCCTACTACCGTCCGGCGCATGCCCTCAGCAAGGAAGCCGAAGCCTTGTACCACTGCAACACTTTTCAGGTTTGCCGTCAGGTCTTTTACCATCCCGAGAAGCAGCAATCCATAGACATGGTACTGGCGCTCAACGGTATCCCGCTTGCCACCATTGAGCTCAAGAACCCCGGTACCGGCCAGAATGTGCAGCATGCCATCAAGCAATATCGTGAGGATCGTGATCCCTCAACTCCGCTTCTGAGCTTTGGCAGCGGGGCTCTGGTGCATTTTGCCGTGGATACGGATGAAGTGTATATGACCACGCACCTGAAGAAGCAGAAGACCTTCTTTTTGCCCTTCAACCGCGGTTCTAATCCGCAAAGTGTGGATTGCGGCAAGGGTAATCCTATCCATCCTTCGGGACACCGAACCGCTTATCTCTGGGAAGAAGTGCTGCAGCCGGATAGCTTGTTGGAGATTGTGGGCAGCTTTATCTTTATCGAAAATGCGGGCAAGAAAGCTGAACGCATCATCTTCCCGCGTTATCATCAGCTTGATGCTGTGTGCCGGCTCCTGGCCCGGGTGAAAGCCGACCGGGCGGGCAAAAACTACCTGATCCAGCATAGTGCCGGCAGCGGTAAGACCAATAGCATCAGTTGGCTGGCGCATCGCCTGGCCAATCTGCACACCGAAGAGGATAAACTGATCTTTGATTGCGTGATCGTGATCACCGATAGGGTGGTATTGGATCGCCAATTGCAGGATGCCATTTATCAGATCGAACATGCTACCGGAGTGGTGGCGCCCATCAAAGAAGGCAGCCAACAGCTTGCCAATGCCCTGGTGGATGGCACCAAGATCGTGATCACTACCTTGCAAAAGTTCCCTTTCATACTGAAAGGCTTGCTGCGCATCGCCGGAGCCAAGGATACCGATATGCCCGATGAAGCTGCTCTCATCAAGTCCAAAGCCTGGCAAAAAAAGATCTCCGGCCGGCGCTATGCCATCATCGTGGATGAAGCGCACAGCAGCCAGACCGGAGAAGCAGCCCGCGGCATGAAACAGATATTGGGCGATAAAACAGCCAAAGCAGAAGAGGGGGAGGATTGGCAGGACGAGCTGAACCTGGTGATGGAATCCCGTGGGCAGCAGCCCAACCTCAGCTTCTTTGCCTTCACCGCCACGCCCAAGGGTAAGACTCTGGAACTCTTTGGCACCGGGGGCAGAGCCTTTCACAATTACAGCATGCGCCAAGCAATCGAAGAGGGCTTTATCCTGGATGTCCTGCAGCGCTATACCACCTACAGCACCTATTTCAAGATGATCAAAAAGACTGAGGATGATCCCTCTATGCCTGCCAAGAAAGCGGCTAAAAAGCTTTGCAAGTTTATGCGCTTGCATCCGCGGAATGTGAGCCAGAAGACAGAGATCATCATCGAGCACTTCCGAAGCTGCATCATGCCTCTCATCAATGGTAGAGCCAAGGCAATGGTGGTGACGGATAGCCGTTTGCAGGCGGTGCGCTATATGCTGGCTTTCAATCGTTACCTGGGGGAGCATCATTATACGGATGTGCATCCTCTGGTGGCCTTCAGCGGAACCGTAATCGATCCGGAGACAGAGCTGGAATATACCGAACCGGGGATGAATATCGATTATAAGAACGGAAGGCATATATCCGAAATGCAGCTCAAAGACCGTTTTGGCAGCGAGGATTTTCAGATTCTGCTGGTGGCCAATAAATATCAGACCGGTTACGATCAACCCCTGCTCTGCGCCATGTATGTGGATAAGCGTTTGGATGGGGTGCAGGCAGTGCAGACGCTTTCCCGCTTGAACAGAATATATCCCGGCAAAACGGAGCCTTTTGTGCTGGACTTTGTGAACAAGGCAGAGGATATCCTGGCTGCCTTCAAGCCTTATTATACTGTGTCTGAACTGGAAGGCGAATCCGACCCTACGCGTTTGGAAGATCTGAAACACGAGCTGAACCAGATGCAGGTCTATAGCTGGCAGGAAGTGGAGGGCTTTGCCAAGATCTTTTACAAGCCCTTGAAAGAGC
>JAZHDE010000169.1:0-3771 GCA_036584515.1 Candidatus Cloacimonadota bacterium
GAAGCAGCGAAGCTCTAATCCCTAGTCCCTAATCCCTAGTCACTGTTAAGCGACATCTTGTCGCTTCTACTCTCGTCACTCCCCTGTGTCTCCCGGAGTCTTCGCCGAGTCTTGCAGGACTCTTCCGGAGCAAAGTGCTCGGGAAGACTGGGCGAAGACACGGCGAAGACTCCGCCAGACAGGAGGAAGAAAGCTGTGGGGATTTCTGCATCGGTCACATAAAAACCAGTCTATATTACCCCTCTCTCAAAGATTATACTTGACTGATTTCGGCTTCTCAATACAGGTATAAAAAACCTGAAATGAGGTAGCAATGATAGCTGATGCACGAGTTCTGGTCGTCGATGATGATGACATTATTCTCAGCATTATATCAAACATTCTGATCCGTAACGGTTACCATGTGGACAAGTGTCATAGCGGTGAAGAAGCTCTGGAAAAAGTTGACCAGGGAGAGTTTGATCTGGTACTGCTTGATGTTCATATGGGAAGTGGTTTAGACGGCTACGAAACCTGCCAGATTATTCAACAAAAGCAAGCCGATTTGCCGGTGATTCTGGTCACTGCAAATCAGGACGATGAATCTGTGAACAAAGGCTTTGAAACCGGTTCCAGCGACTATATAAAAAAGCCCGTATCCCGCCTGGAATTGCTGGCTCGCGTGAAAAACACCATCACACTCAAGAGATCTGAAAAACGTAATCTTCAGCTTATCGAAACCCTCCGCAGGGATCTCTCGATTGCCTCCAGCATCCAAAAAGCCATGTTGCCCAAATGGATCAGCGTGGATGGAGACCTGGTCTTTTCCTCCTATTATGAAGCCTCTGATGCAGTGGGAGGAGATTTATTTGACCGTCTGAAACTGGATGATCAGAAGTATGTGGTGTATGTGGGCGACGTCTCCGGCCACGGAGTTCAGGCCGCCCTGTTGATGGCTGCTATCAAATCCAGCATCAAGCACCTCATCGAGGCCTACAAAGACGACCGCAGCCTGGCAGAGCTCTTCACCAAGCTCAATGAACGCCTTTTCACAGACCTCTTTCTGCAAAATAACTACCTCACCCTGATGATGGGCGTCGTGGATATGGAGATGCAGGAATTCCGTTTCCTCAATGCCGGGCATCCACCTTTAATCCGCATGAACCGTCAGGAAGGCACCTTCCATGTGCACGATGAAAAGGGTTCACTGCCTCTGGGTTGGATGCAGAGAACCAAATACGACGATGATGATATTATCCACATCCCTTTGAATCCCAATGATATCTATCTGATGTTCACAGATGGCATCTACGAATGCAGCAACGGAACTGATGATCAACTGGGCTTGGACGGGCTGAGGAACATGGTGAGTCATGAGCTCGATCTGGATAGCTGTGTAACCATCCCCCACAAAATCAAACAGTTTCTCACAACTCACCAATATGATACTGATGCCGACGACTTTACTCTTTTCTCATTCCAGATCCACAATCACAATAGCTTAAACTACCTGGTGGAGGACGCCGTGGACTACATTACCCGTCACTATACCTTTATTCTTCTCTCCGCTCTGAAGGGAGTGGGCAAGGTATCTCAGGATTGCGAAAACCTAATCTTGAACTGGACAGGTGATTCGGTTCTTTCTGCCAGAGTGGAACTGATTGTGGATGAGTTTTTGAACAACATCATCCAATACGGTTATCACTTCCAGGAAGACTCCGAGATAGTTATAGAATTCCGTCTCACGAAGACCAAGCTCGCTATCCGTTTTTGGGATAAAGGCATCGAATGGGTGCCCGAAAACCAGGATTACAGCATAGATAATCCCTATGATTTTGAGGACGGCATGGATGTCTCCGGCCGTGGTATCAGAATCATCCAATCGATCAGCAACCGCTTTGTCCGCCGTCGTTACGGGGGGATTAACGAGACCAGAGTCGAAATTGATCTATGATCAGCATTATCCTTCGAGCCAAAGACGAGATGCCTTGGCTCAAATACACGCTTCGCTTGTTAAAACTGCAGGAGAGGCAGGATTATGAGCTGATCTGCGTGGATTCCGGCTCTCAGGATGGGAGCTGGGAACTGCTGCAAGACTCTGATGCCCGGATCTGTTATCAGATCAAACCCGAAGATTATATCCCCGGCAAGGTGCTGAACCAAGCCATCGCCCAGAGCTCTGGAGAGATCATTGTCTTCAACAATGCCGATTGCGTTCCCAGAGACCGATTTTGGCTCTCTGAGCTGGTGCGTCCTTTGGAAACCGATCTCTCACTGGCCGGCTCCTATGCTTGTCAGACCGCACGACCAGACGCTCATCCCCTGGTGCAGAAGGATTATGAGCGTGCCTTTGGCGATGGACGGATAGCCGCCACCTGGAAACACTTTTTCTCCCTGGCCTCTTCCGCTGTGCGCCGGGAATTGATCACACAGTATCCCTTCAATGAAGATATCCGTTACTCCGAAGATATCGAGTGGAGCTGGCGTCTGAAAGGTCTTGGCCACAGTTTTGCCTATGCTCCCGATGCCCGGGTCTGGCACTCGCACAATTACAATCTGAAGCAGATCAGGAAACGCTATCTGGGTGAAGGTAAGGCTGAGGCTTTTATCTATCGGGATTACTATGCCGAGCATCCCCTGGAGAAGTCTTTTTGCAGATCTGTTCTGCTTTCTGCAGGGATGGAAAGCCTGCGCGATGCAGCGTATCTACTTTCAAAGGGCAGGGTGGATTGGCTGCCAAAAGCACCGCTCTACCGTTTTGCGCAGAGGTATTATGCTTGGAAAGGCAGGAATTCATGAAGATCTTGGTGAGCTGTCTGGCCTATGACGATGGCAAATCAGGCATTTCCGATTATCTCAATTCCACTGTGCAAGAGCTGCTGTCCCTAGGTGATGAAAAGCCCTCTGAAGAGCATCAAATCTCGCTGCTGATCCATCCTTCGGACGCTGAGATCTTTCCCGTTCAGCACCCCCGCCTGCATTATATATACGTCTCAAATTGCTTGAAGCGTCCGCTCTTTTCGATGTTTTGGCATCTCTATCTGCTGCCCCTTAAAGTAAAGCTGAAGAGCTATGATCTCGTCTTCCTTCCTGCCGGTAACCGCAGGCTTCTGGCGCGCTATCCGGATAACGTGGTGCTCACTTTTCACGATCTTTCCCAGTTCCATATCCCCGGCAAATACGATCGCTTCCGCACTTTCTACGTGAAGCAGCTCATACCTCACTACTTGGCAAAAGCACGGCATATCCAGGCCATCAGCGAGAACACCAAGAACGATCTTTTGCGTTATTACCGGGTGCCTTCTGCGCATATCACGGTAAATTACAATGGCTACAATCCTGGTAAACTGGATCATCCTGTCTCCGAGGAAGCTCTGAGGCAAAAGCTGGGCACCAGCAAGAAGTATCTGCTCTATATCTCCAGGCTGGAACATCCGGGTAAGAACCATGTGAACTTGCTCCGGGCTTACAATCTTTTGCCGGAGGAGATACAAGGGGAATACGATCTCATCTGCGCTGGCTCTCCCTGGAACGGCTCTGAGGCTATCTATGCAGAGCAGAAGAAGCAGAGACACCCGGAGAACGTAATCTTCCCGGGCTTTGTGACCAATGAAGAGATGGCGGCACTCTATCGGAATGCATCACTTTATGTCTTCCCCTCGCTCTATGAAGGCTTTGGCATCCCCATCCTGGAAGCTTTTTATTGCGGAGTGCCGGTGATCTGCTCCAACCGCTCTTCCCTGCCGGAAATCGGCGGCACTGCAGTGCTGACTTTTAACCCGGAAGATCCCG
>JAZHDE010000170.1:0-19134 GCA_036584515.1 Candidatus Cloacimonadota bacterium
AATACGAAGCAAACCTGCGATGGGGGAACCTCTGCCATCAAGGGAATATGAGTTCACCCTCTTATCCCCAAAAATCCCCCAAAAAGCACCGAGGATTTATGGATAAGAAAAGACACATTGTCACTATTGTGGTGAACGACCCCGAGAGAGCGTTCCAGCCTGTATCAGAGCTTTTGCACGATTATGCTGCCAGCATCCTGCTAAGAGTAGGCTATCCCATGCGTGACAAAAACGTCTCCGTAATCTTTCTCATCATGGAGCTTAGCCTCGATGAGATGGGTTCGTTCTCCGGAAAACTCGGTCAGATCAAATCCGTGAAAGTAAAGACAATAACATTGAAGATAGATTAGGAGAAAACATGAAGATTTCCACCGAAGGCTTAAAATCGTTCATCCCCACAGACAAGATCGAAGAACAGATCAAGGCAGCCAAAAACGCACCCCAATCTCAGATCAGAGACATCATCGAAAAATCTCTCAGCAAGCAAAGGCTGGATCCTGAAGAAACTGCAGCTCTTCTAAGCGTTACCGATCCTGAACTAAGGCAAATGATCTTGGAAGGTGCGCATGAACTCAAAGAACGAATCTACGGAAACCGTATAGTGCTTTTTGCTCCGCTTTATGTGGGCAACGAATGCATAAACGACTGTGTCTATTGCGGATTTCGCCAATCCAACCAAGATTGCCTGCGTTCCACCCTCAGCAAGCAGCAATTGATTGATGAGACCAAAGCTCTGGTGGAGACCGGACATAAACGTCTGATCATGGTCTATGGCGAACATCCCATGTATAGTGCAGATTATATTGCTGATACAGTGCAAACTGTCTACGACACAAAATACAAAAAGGGTGAAATCCGCCGGGTGAATATCAATGCTGCTCCCATGGATATTGAGGGCTTCAGAACCGTCAAATCTGTGGGTATCGGCACCTACCAGATATTCCAGGAAACCTACCATGAAGAGACCTATAAGAGGCTTCATCCCAGCGGACCCAAGAGCAGCTTCCTCTGGCGCTTGGACGGGCTTGATCGTGCCATGCAAGCAGGGATTGATGATCTGGGTATTGGAGCTTTGATGGGACTTTATGATTGGAAGTTTGAAGTGATGGGCTTGCTCTATCACACCATCCACCTGGAAGATCGCTTTGGCGTGGGACCACACACCATATCCTTCCCCAGAATTGAACCGGCAAATGGAACTGATTTCACAGAACATCCGCCTTGCCAGGTTTCGGATAATGATTTCAAGCACCTTGTTGCCACCATCCGTCTTGCCGTTCCCTACACGGGAATGATTCTGACTGCCAGAGAGCCCATTGCCATTCGTAATGAAGTACTGCGTTATGGCGTTTCTCAGATCGACGCAGGTAGCAGCATTGGCGTTGGAGATTACTCCAATAAGGATGACGTCTCCAAAAAGAAGAGCCAGTTTGTGCTGGGTGATACCCGCAGCCTGGACGAAGTGATTTATGAGCTGGCAGAGCATGGCTACATCCCTTCCTTCTGCACCAGTTGCTACAGAGCCGGCAGAACCGGTGAACACTTCATGGAATTTGCCATTCCCGGTTTTGTGAAAAGATTCTGCACTCCCAATGCCCTGCTCACTTTTGCCGAGTATCTCTATGACTTTTCTTCCGATAAGACCCTGCAATCCGGGCTGAACCTGATTGATAGAGAATTGGCCGCCATAGAAGACGAGACAATGCGTCAATCCGTAACCGATAAGCTTGCTGAGATGAAAGCCGGACGCCGGGATTTGTATTATTGATTAATTCTCTTGACAAAAGAAGCAAGCTCTGTTTTATCGTAAAACGGAGGTAAGAATGAAAACACGCTTTATAGTTGTCACGTTGGTATTAGTGTTACTGAGCTTGCAGTTATATGCTCTGCAAGATCGCGTTCAGAAGCGCTATGTGGTCACTGTTCAGGGGATAGTTACCGATATCCAGGGAGATCCTCTTCCTGGCGCAGAAGTGGCTCTGATAAATATCAGTCCCTTGACAGTCCTCACTGATGCAAATGGTTTCTATCGAATTCAGAGAGGCCTTACGGGATCAGGTGTTATCGCTCTTAAAATCAGTAAGCCAGGATACAAAACGATGGTTAAACCCAACATCCTTGCTAATATTGAGGAAAACTTGAGCTTTGTGGTCGATTGCACCATGATCGAATTACCCTAGGGCTGAACTTAACAGATGATTACTCAAAGCGCTGAAGCTGGACATAGACCGGCTTCAGCGCTTCATCTATTCTTTATTTCACTGTCACTCGTCACTTGTCACTTGTCACTTCCCTATGTCTCCCGGAGTCTTCGCCGAGTCTTGCAGGACTCTTCCGGAGCAAAGTGCTCGGGAAGACTGGGCGAAGACACGGCGAAGACTCCGCGAGGAATCATGATGCAGAGAACAGTGAACAGAGCTGCAGTGCTTCAACTCTTGCAAGTCAACCCTTAGTCAGAGAATTGGAAATCCAGCACTGCACTGAAACCCTGAATTACAAAAAGGCAATAAGCTAACACTCAGCCCGTAGTCCGCTTAGCATAGCCCAGGACGCAGTCCTGGGTTTTCCTCTGGCGTATTTTCTTGGCATTTCTGGAAACTGATAGTTATTCAATAGTCTTTCTTTGTGCCCAATCGGAGTTTGGCACACCAACTGCTGTCGCCCTTAGTCTCTTTTACTATTTCCCTCTGTTTTGAAATCCCCTTTGCTCCTCTTCTCCTTGTGAAAGACCTCAATACGCATAGACTACTCCACTAAGCGGGAAAATCCATTCCTCAGGCTTGGTGCTGAGTTCGATGGTAGTTCCGCTTCTTTGAATCTTGGGATAACGATTTTGTCCGGAGAAAATGGGGATGCACTCGACATCCGTCCAGTGCGAGGGGTAAGAAAAGCTCAGGGCTACACCCTTGGTGAGCTCAGTGATAAAAATGCTCATTTGATGTGACTTTCTGGGGTAGATGGTACGAGTGTTGATCACAAAAACCACTTCCTTTCCCAAGAGCAAACCTAGATCCGGATGGCTGCATCTAAGCTCCAGACAACCTCTTTCCTGCCGGGCTTCAGTGTTTAGGGTGAGATCGTTCACTTTGATAGAACTCACAATAAAGCTCTGAGGACTGATCTCAAATTTATCATCCATCAGCCACCGATACTCCACGTCCTTACGCTGGAGATAAGCTTGCAGAGCTGTCTCACTCTGAGCGCAGGCTACAAGAAAGTAATCGCTGTCTAGGACTTTCCGATAGCTGAGTTCAGTTTCGACCTCAAAATGCTCGGGCGAGTTGCCGTCGCTCAGGGTGATGCTGTGTCTGAAGTCTTTGCGATAGTGAATCTCACGATCTTTATCAAAAAAGAGATTGGATAGCATCTCCCGGTAAACAATGGAGCCGATCTCACTACTATCCAGCCTTTGCAGGACAGCAGCTTCGATAATGGAATTGAGTTTATCATCACTAAAATCTGCTGGTACAAAATCACGCCGGGATAAGGGGGCACTGGAGCAGAGCTCGTCATTCATATAGTAATATCTGCGGGCACGACGTCCTACCTGGCAGAGCAGCTCGTAGCTGGAGCCGCTGTAGCTTGCTACCAGGTTTTCCACATGAGTCTCCTGAGAGCATCCGCCTAAAAGGCAGACCTCATCACCAACCTGAACCGGGTTATTACCGATATCTATGGTAATCATATCCATCGATACTTTACCGATTATAGGATAGAACTGAGTACCGATGGATACCACAGCTCTGTTACCCAGCAGGTAATCGTAGCCATCTGCATAACCGACGGGAATGATTGCGTAGCGAGTGTCTTGCACAGCCGTCCAAACACGGTTGTATCCACAGGTTTCACCTTTCTTGATGTCTTTTACCAAGCTCACTCGGCTTTTAAACTGCATCACGGGCTTGAGTGCAACCATAGCTCTTTGACTGGGATCAGTGTAGATGCCATAGCTTAAGATGCCTAGCCGCACCAGATTTCCACTGCTGGCCAGTTCACTTACCAGAGCTGAGCTATTGGCTATATGGACGTAGCGGGGTCCAGAACTGAACATACTGAGGAGCCTCTGGAACAGCGCTTCCTGGACTTTGCTGAACTCGGGGTCATTCTCGCTGGCAGCAAAGTGAGAGAGCACCCCCTCCAATTCCAGATGCTTCAGACTCGGAAGCTCATTCATGAAATCATCCAGATCAATTTCTGAAAATCCGGAACGGTGCATGCCGGTATCCAGCTTGAGATGATAGCGAAGGTGTTTACCGAGTCTGCCAAGACGTGTATTCAGGGTAGTGGCAAAATCCAGGGCTGAGATCGTGGGTCTGAGCTCATACTCAATCAGCTCGTCAATTTCGGTGTCCAAGCTGGGCGAAAGCACCAGAATGGGGGCTGTGATGCCCTGCAGACGCAGGAGCTTGCCTTCTTCACTATTGGCTACTCCCAAAAGAGCAGCACCAAGCTCCAAGGCTTGCTCTGCAATCTCGAAAGCTCCATGGCCGTAGGCATCCGCTTTAACAATTTGCATGAAGGATTGCCCTGGTGCCAGGAAGTGCTTCAGAGCCTCGATATTCGCACGATAAGCATCAAGGTGGACTTCGACCCAAGATCGATCTTTGATAGTCATAGAGGCGGCTTTTTAGAAGTATTTGGCAGCCAGGTCTGCCAGCTTGGAGCGTTCTCCAATATCAAGCGTGATATGTCCCACCAGGTCTTCGGCTTTGAGCTTCTCAATTGCCACCGTTAATCCGTTGCTCTGGGAATCAAGATAGGGCAGATCTATCTGGTAGGGGTCACCGGTGAGAACAAGCTTGGTGTTTTCTCCTGCTCTGGTGATGATGGTCTTCATCTCGTGAGGAGTGAGGTTCTGAGCTTCGTCTATGATAATGAACTGGTCTGGCAGACTTCTTCCACGGATGTAGGTGAGGGGTTCAAGCTCCAGGAAGCCATAATCCAGGAAATCATTCAGACTGGTCTTCTTTTTGTTTTTGGAGTTTCCGCCTTCATCGTGTAGGGAGAGAAGAATGTCCATGTTATCATAAATGGGCTGCATCCAGGGGTTAAATTTCTCGGCCTTGGTACCGGGTAGGTATCCGAGGTCTTTGCCGATGGGGGAGATGGGTCTGGAGATCACCAGGCGGGAATACTTCTCTTCTTCCACGACCTTATGCAGGCCTGCTGCCATGGCCAGGAGAGTTTTGCCGGTGCCGGCTTTTCCAGAGAGGCTGACCAGCTTGATATTGTCGTCCAGCAGTAGGTCCAGCGCCATTTCCTGCTCGTAGTTACGGGCTTTGATGCCAAAGACTTCCTGTCCATAGTACTCTTTGAGCTGATACACAGATTTGTGCAGGGAGTTGAATCTGGTGGTTTTGGTCTTTTCAATATTATCCCTTTGCAGGAATCTGAGGAATTGGTTTGGATAGAGCTCACCAAAGCTGTTTCCGAGATACTTCTTGGCTTCCAGCTCTTGCATCAGCTCTGCTTCCAGTTCCTGAGTTTTAAAGCCTGTGTAGTACTCGTCAAACTTGATGCTGTCTGTTTCATAGTTCTCGGCGTGAATGCCAACGCAATCTGCTTTGATGCGAACGTTTACATCCTTGGATACCAGGGTTACAATGGAATCCGGATATTTCTCCTTGAAGTAGAGGGCGGTGCCGATGATCAGGTTATCGTTTCTATCCAGGAAGAAAAGCTTGGAGGCGGCATTGGTAACGTCGTTATTGACAGTGATCTGGATAGTGCCGCCCTGGGGGGTCTTCACGCCTTTTTGAAGGTTGCCATCCGCTCTGAGGGCGTCGAGATAGCGCCCAATCTGCCGGGCGTTGCGGCTCTTCTCATCCACACCTTTCTTAAACTGGTCGATCTCTTCGATCACTACTATGGGGATAACCACCCTATTCTCCTCAAATGAGAAGAGAGCCTGGGGGCTATGGATCAGGACGTTTGTGTCCAGTACAAAAATCTTTCTTTCCATTGCTTGCTCCGCTTGCTTATTTACTTCTTTTGGAGATGTGTTCGATCTCTTCTTTGTATTGAGGAAATTCGTCTATGAGCTTGTTAATCTCCGCCAGTTCAAAATCCGAATAGGTGAAGGCAGGCCAGAGAGTGCAGCCACATAGTGCGTATGAGTTTGGTTCCAGGGTCTCCGCAGCAAACCATTGCCCTCTGTGCATGATGATCTGGGGGAGCTGTTCTGCCTCAAGATCGGAACCGAGAATCTGCTTGCAAAGACCTTTCTGGCTGGTAAGACTATACAGGATCAGCGGGCTACCGGAATAGTGATGCCACATTTCATCGCAGCCTGTCCGGTGCCAAGTGCTTACTTCTACTGAGGGGAGCAGGTACAAAATTGATGATCCAATTGTTCTGCCAGGAAACAGGGTTCTGGCAGAACTATCTTTGATGTCCGCAGAGAGGAGGGATTGCCAGTTCCTGCGGTAGTACCCGCCTTCCGGGTGCGGGATGAGATTTAGCTTATCGATCAAATCACTATAGTTACTCATAGGCTTTCCCCTAATTTAATTCTTGGTTAAGAAAAGTATCAGGTGCAAAAACAGTCAATCTTTTTTATTCGCACCCCCTACCCAGGGTAGGCATAATACAATATAGCACTGCTGTAAACCGCAGAGTCTGGAAGGGGAGAGTAAAGAAAACGTGTGGATAAAGAAATGGTGCTGAAGGGGGGACTCGAACCCCCATGAGCGCATTGCTCACTAGTCCCTGAAACTAGCGTGTATACCAATTTCACCACTTCAGCACGTTGTGAAGGGACAAAAACCCGGGAGGCCTGATTGTGTCAAGCATTTCTTTTTACTTCGACCAATATTATTCTAATTTTACGTGACTATGAGAATCGAAGACTAGCTTGGAGTGGTCATTGAAAGAAATAGATAAGTAGCTATTTCCGATCGCTATACTCGGAGCTGCGTAGCATTTGGCTGGGTTGATCCTAAGATAAAAAAAACCGCCCTTTTGCAAGGGCGGTGATGATAAATCCGTGAGGTATAATTAGCGGAGCCCAACTTCCGTGAACACTTGGTTCATGAAGGCCATGGCATCTGCTTGCCTCATGTATGAGAGGGGGAAGCCCAATGTATAGGTTCGACCCTGGTTGTTGATGTTGCGTACTCCCACAATCCTCTGGCTGAAGGTGTCATACTGCTCCTGAGTGGGAGGTGTGGCAGAGGAAGTGGTGGGTTTGCAACCATAGATAAAGATCGGTTCTGCAGTGATCTGGGCTGGATTGAAGTAGGACACTGGACCCAGTCCTTGTCTGAGGTTGACGATGGCGTTGAAGCTGGCATCATCTCCAGTACCGTATTTCAAGTTAATATCACCGAATCCGGCCTGACCAATTGCTTTCTGGAAGAATGGGTTGGTATTGAGGTTGGTCCCGGCTGCCAAAACTGCGTCTGCAGAATAATTGATGCCAAGTGCTGCAATCAGGGTCTGCTGGTTATTCCCAACCATTGCTCCAATGGTACCGGAAGCCAGGTTCTCAGCTCCAGAGAGCAGCAGGTTACCACCATTTTGCAGGTAGAGAACCAAACCGTCGCAATCCTTGAAGAGGTCACCATTTTCACCGGGGCGATCAGAATGGTAGATCACCAATTTGTAACGAGTCAGATCGGAGTAGGCGAGTCTTCTGTCTCTTCTATCCTGATATGTGTCCCCAGCTTGGCTGGCAACCGGCAGATTGATGAAATCGATGGTCCCAGAGTACCCTGAGAGGATGTAGTGATACAAATCGGTCACATATGGTTCTGGTGAACTTGTGAGGTTGTGACTATCCTGATCTATCACCAGAATGCCATCTCTATTGGCAGCGGGGATCGGATCAATCAGATCAAATTCATAACTCAAGGGATCAGAGGGAACGTTTTGGAGATCGACGACGCGAACAGTAAATTTATGATGGCCTGAGGGTAAATTCGCCATCACTATGCCTTGTCCCAGTACTGAATTGGTGGGAATCCTCAACCATCTGGTTCCATCACCGTCTGTATGGATGTATTCGGCGTAGGGCGGGAAATTGTATGGTGCGTCGTTGTAACGGAGGTCAAAGTGAGTAATCTCACTGAAGTAGTTGGCACTACTGGTAGCGGGCAATGAGGCGTCTAACACTGTATCTACTTTTTTGTCATACGGAGTTCCGGGATACAGGATATTGCCATTTTGCTGTACAATACCATACTCTCCCAGCCAACCCCAGCGGAGCCAGATCTTGAAGTTTTGGCTGTTGACAGCAGTATTTCTGTTATTCAGATCTTTGAACATCGGAATAGCATACTTAACCTTACCGTTGGTTACTGTGAAAGGCATCACTTCGGCAGGAGTCTTCTGATCTTCATAGGTATAGTCGAGATAGTGGTTATCACCCAGGGCATGGATTTTGGGATCATAGATCTCTGCTTTGGGTTTGAATCCGGGTTTCACTGCAAACAGCAGGTTGGAGGGTAGGCTTGTGACGTCGGAGATCACTCCGGAGAGATTGTAAGCTCTGCCAACCACTCTGGTTCTGCTGGTTTGTGTGCCGCTGCCATCAAAGTCATAAGTCAAGGCCGGAGTGGTATCCCTGGTGAGCAGATACTCATTTAGCTTGGGATTGTTTGCGCCATCTGTTCTGAACCACTCTGTTTCACTCAAAACTACTGTGGGATCATCAGGATCGGGATTCAGTTTCTGGATCTTAAACTCGTAGTACCAGGGTGTATCTGCGAGGAAGGGATTGGTTTCCTTCATCGAGAAGAAAAGCTTGAGACCGCTTCCGACTGCTGAGCCGTTGGGGTTTCCTTTTGTGGTGACCACAGTGCAGTTGGGGCGCAGCGAGGATGTGTTGAATTGCCTGTAGGCAGGAATCGGGGTGATGCCACCACGGTTGTCTATGGCTATTACTTCAAATTTATGCTGGCTGGGTAGGGGATCGCCATTGTCGTCTGCAGAAGGGAAGTTGACTATTGCAAATTTCTGTGAAGTCCAGATCGTACGCTTGGCCTGAGGGTCGTCCAAAGCTACAGATTGATCAGCACCGGGAAGATAGTGGATTGCCCAGCCATTTCCCAGAAGATTCTGTACATTGGTGGGCGTAACGGTTCCATCTTCATCTATGTAGGGATAACCCGGAGTTGGCACAGGATTGTTCTGATTGTCCAGGATGCGGAAGGCATAGCCTTTGATCACGCCATCGGGATCGTTGGCATGCCAATAAATCCTCTGCTGGAAAGTAAGGGTATCCTGTGAACTATAGGTTTCACTACCATCGTAACCTTCGTAGGACGTGATTCTGATGATAGGGTTTTCATTGTCAAAACGTGAGCCTGATTTACCACAGCCGGTTATTGCCAGCATGCTAAGCATGGTTAAAATCAGGACTAGAAAGAGTTTAGAACTCCTAAACTGCATCGTTCCTCCCAAATATCGGATTCTTTATTCATCTACTTTGCATTAAAAATGAGGTCGTCAAAACCGTCAACTAATTTATTGAGCTTTCTGTTTAGCAGTGTAGCTTTCACCAAGTTCATCAGCAGAACCGCCGTAGTCACTGATCCCACTCCCCCCGGAACGGGTGTAAGGGCTAGGGCTTTGTCCAAGCAACCATTGTAATCAATATCACCTATGAAGACTGGCTTTCCGTCGCTACCTTGCACTTCATTTATGCCCACGTCAATGAGTATGGTGCCAGGGCTGATCCACTCACCGCTCACAAAGGCAGGAACGCCAATGGCAGCAACCACGATCTCGGACTCTCTGACGATCTCCGGTAGATTCCTGGTCTTACTGTGGCACACGGTTACTGTGGCGTTGCAAAATGGCTTTTTACTCAGCATAATTGCTGCCAGAGGTTTACCAACTACATTGCTTCTCCCAATAATGCAGAGCTTCCTGCCAGAGGCGTCGATACCATAGAATCGCATCATCAGGTAGACTGCATATGGCGTGCAGGGAATGAAGCCGGGGCTTTCCATCATCAGCAAACCCAGATTGACCGGATTCACGGCATCGATGTCCTTTTCTGGGGTCACTGCCTGATTTACCAAACGGTCTGAAATATGGCGGGGAAGGGGTTTCTGGATCATGATGCCATCAACGGATACATCACTATTTAGCCTGTCTATCAGTTGGAGAAGAGTCTGCTCTTCGGTGCTCTCTGGTAGTTCTGTAAGTTCCACTTTGCAGCCCAGCTTGGCAGCTTGTTTAATAATGTTCTGCACATAAAAGCCGGAGGCAGGATCGCTTCCTATCTGAACGAGCGCCATACGAGGTTCCAGGCTATGATCGCCTATAAATGCAGAGAGCCGGGCCTTGATCTGCTTGGCCACGGCTAAGCCAGACAATATCTTTTCCATCTATTTCTCCACGGTTTGCCGGATCCTGTGAATCAGGCTGGCTTTGCCGGTTGTGTCGTCGAGTTCCAGATAGACTGCATTAATCTGCAATCCTCTGTCCGAAGCTTCGTATCTTCGAGGTATGGAAGTGCGGAGCTTCTCTACGATAATGTTTTTCTTGATGCCAATTACAGAATCGTGAGCGCCTGTCATCCCGACGTCTGTCAGATATGCAGTTCCCAATGGTAAAATCTCTTCATCGGCGGTCTGAATATGAGTGTGGGTTCCCATTATTGCCGATACTTTTCCATCCACAAACCAGCCCATAGCTCTTTTTTCTGCAGTGGACTCGGCATGGAAATCCAAGAGGATGCAATGGCTTGCCTCGCTGAAGGCGGGATGCTGTTTCTCAAAAGCGATAAAAGGAGAGTCGCAGGACGGCATATAGATCTGACCGCAGAGGTTGATCACGGTTAGAGACAGTTTCCCTTTGGTGATGGTATAGAAGCTGGAGCCGGGAGTTTCATCAGGATAGTTCATAGGCTTCACAATCCGCTTATTATCTCGGATATATTGAAGTGAATCTTGTCTGTCCCAAAGGTGGTTCCCACCGGTCATTGCATCTATGCCTGCTTCAAAGAGAGGTCTGGCGGTCTTCTCGGTCAAACCTTTGCCATCGGCCAGATTCTCTGCATTCATCACAATAAAATCGGGCTGATAGTCTCTTTGGAGATCACTCAGCTTGTTTTGAACCAGGTGGCGTCCGGCTTTGCCAAAGACATCACCGATAAAAATGAGCTTCACTACTTTGCCATTGCGATCTGTCTGGTCTCTCTGATCACGGTGACCTTAATCTGTCCCGGATATTGCACTTCTTTCTCGATCTGAGCAGCAATTTCCGTGGCCAAGAGAGGGGTTTGGCTATCTTCAACCAGTGCAGGTTCGACGATTATTCTCAGCTCTCTACCAGCTTGAATGGCATAGGATTTGTTGACGCCTTCCACTGAATTGGCGATCTCTTCCAGCTTGGCAAGTCTTTGCATATAGGTTTCCAACATCTCACGACGTGCGCCGGGACGGGCTCCGGAGATAGCATCAGAGGCCTGCACCAATGCGGCATAAACCGAGATGGCTTCCACTTCTTCGTGGTGAGCTTCAATGGCGTTGACGATTAGCTTACCTTCTCCATTCTTACGAGCCAGGTTTGCTCCGATAATGGCATGAGTGCCATCAAATTCGTGATCAACAGCTTTACCTATGTCATGAAGCAGACCGGCTCGGCGGGCGAGTTCCTGATCCAGCTTGAGTTCTGAAGCGAGTATGCCACAGATCCAGGCGGCTTCGATGGAGTGTTGTAGCACATTCTGTCCATAACTGGTTCTGTAATTCAGACGTCCCAGGACTCTGATGAGGTTTGGGCTTATATTGTGGATATTGGTTTCCAAAACAGCCTTTTCACCGATCTTGATCAGGTTCTCATCCATCTCTTTGGTAGTTTTGGCGATCACTTCTTCGATGCGTCCAGGATGGATTCTACCATCGGAGATCAGTTTTTCCAGAGACAATCTGGCAATCTCTCTGCGAACAGGGTCAAAACAAGAAAGCACCACCGCTTCAGGGGTATCGTCAATAATCAGATCCACACCGGAGGCCTTTTCAAAGGTGCGGATATTTCTGCCTTCACGGCCTATGATTCTGCCCTTCATCTCATCGGAGGGTAGAGACACAACGGAGACTGTAGTCTCAGAGACATGATCGACCGCCATTCTTTGAATGGCAGTGGATAGCATTTCACCAGCCTTACGGTTCAGATCCAGCTTGAGCTGCTCAATGGTAAGTTTTGCCTCATTGGCAACCACGGACCGGGCTTGGCTGAGCAGCTCTTCACGTAGTTTCTGCAGAGCTTCATCACGGCTGATTCCGGCAATCTCAGTCAGCTTTTCTTTCTGTGCGACAAGCACGGCTTCAGCTTCGGTGAGTTTCACAGAGAGCTCTTCTTCTTTGTTCTTGAGCTTCCGTTCCTGATCTGTCAGATTGTTTTCTTTCTTATCCAAAGAGTCAAGGCGCTTATCGAGGCTGCCGAGTCTTTCATTATATTTCTTTTCCTGGATTCGGAGTTCTTTTTGCCTTTCTTTGATCTCTTCTTCCATGATCTTCTTCTGTTTGAACCATTCGTCACGTGCTTCGATCAGGGCTGCTTTTTTGGCAGACTCAGCTTCCTTGATGGCACTGTTTTTGATCTCTTCAGCGATGGCATTGGATTGAGATATCATCTTGAAGGCGGTATTGCGTTGCAGTAAGTATATAATCAGCGCAAGGAGAAAGCCTCCCAGTGCGCCGGCACCCAGTTGTACGTAATTCATCTAAGTATCCTCATTGATCTATTCAGTCTGAAAAAGACGTTACTTTCAAATTTATAAGGCCCGCGTTATCCGTGTATGCTTGTCAGTACAAGCCATGATTGCAGGGGGGAATCTACCTTTTTGGCTTTATGTATCCGGGTGACCGGCACGCATGCTACCAATGGCTTGATTCCCAATTATTCCTCGGCTTTTATGCAATACATATCACGAGATAGGCAGGCCAATTTCTCTAGAGGTCTCCAAGTATCTTGGAAACCATCTGATTCAAACGCTCCAGTTCTTTGCCTTGGGTTTGGTAGTTCTTTTTGAGGCTCTGAACCTCTTCCTGCTGCTGTAAGGCAACCAGGAGAATGAGCTTGCTAAAGTCTGTAATCTCGTAGCGTTCCTTGAGTTCATTAAGCTGACGATCCAACTCGGCTGCCACCATCAGAGTGGCCTCCGGGTCACTGGTTCGGAGTCTGTAAACTCGTCCAAAAATCGCCACTTCAATTGAGGTCATGCTTCCTCTATATCCGGGAAGATGACGTCTAGTTTGCTAAGGGCTTCATTGGCAATTGATTCAAAGCTTTGCAGATTTTGTTTCAATTCCCGGTTTTCCTGCTTGAGGTTCTCAAGCTCGGCTTCCAGTCCGGCCAGCTTTTCTGCAATGCTCTGGCCTTGTTTGGTCTGGTCTTCGACCTGATCGATCAATTGAACGTTCTGTTCAGTGAGGAGGTTAATTTCCTCGACGGCTTCATCATACTTCTTCTTGATATTGGTATACTGATCTATCAGTTTCTGTATCTTCTCTTGAAGATTGCTGGCGTAATTTTCCATCTATTTACCTCATAATGATATCCAGATCATTCTGGAGTTTTTTTATCACGAAATCTACAAGCTCCTCAATCCGTTCTTCTGTCAATGTTTTTTGTTGATCACGAAGCTGTAAATGCAAGGAAACACTTCTGAATCCTTCCGGTAGTTTATCGGAACGGTACTCATCAAAGACGCTAACTAATTCAATTATATCGGAGTTGAGCGCCAGAATAGTATCTTCCAACTTCTTGTAGGAATGTTCCTTTTTCAATAGGAATGATATATCCCGAATTACGTGAGGGAATCTGGAGACCGGCTTGAACAAGACCTTCAGATTCCGGGTAGCTTCGGTTAGCTTGAAGATATCCAGCATCACAACCCAAAGATCTTGCTTGAGGGTAAGGGTATCAATACCCAAGGCCTCTGCCAGATCGGGTTTGAGCATGCCAAAGGAAGCAAGCTCGCTGTTGCCGGATTCATAGCCAAATCCACTGTCTGGCACATAAAATGGTTCGTGTAAATCGCAAACAGACAATTGATTGAGTCCCAATAGTTCAAGCAATTGTTCAACTATGCCCTTCACGTGGAAGAGCTTAAGTGCTACCGGTTTATTCATCCAATGTTCGCTTGATGCGGCTCCTGTCAACACGGCTGCCAGGCTATACTGCTCTTCGTTCTTGCCGTTGTTGCGACGATATACCTTGGAGAGCTCGAAGAGCCTGATGTTGCGCTCGCCGTAATTCAGATTATGTAGTAATCTGCCTAAAACTGAAGGCAGAAGACTACTTCTCATAACAGCCTGGCTGGAATCCTGGGGATTCTTGATTCTGGGCATCTGCAGCTGCGGGGAGTCTTCCGTGTAGCCCAGCTTCACAAGCAAGGAGGGATCATCCCAACTGTAGGTAAGGGTCTCAAAACAGCCTCTGGAGACAAAGTAGTCCGTCACCTTTTGTCTCAGGTTATAGGCATGCCTGTCCATGATCTGAGAGGGGATGGTCTTCTGCGGCACTTTGTCATATCCTGCCAGACGGGCAAGTTCTTCTATCAGATCTATCTCCCGTTCCAGATCAATCCTATCGGGGGGAATCTGGTAATAATGGCTATGCACACAATCGATATCCTCGGAAAACTCCGTCTTTCCCGCAGCCATTTCCAGCCCATGATGGCAATGCAGAGTGGAGGGATCTGTGATCCTGCCTTCCTGCCAGGTGCCATATTGGATAAAGTTCAGTCCGAGCCTTTCCAGATAGCTGCGAATCTCCTCATCCGAGAGACAGAAGCCAATCAGTTCCTCAAATCGGGCTGGACGCAAGCCCAGTATTAACTGCTCGTGCCTGGAGCAATCCTTATCCATAAGCGAGCCGATAGCTTCTGGACCTGCCAGTTCAGAGATCAAGCCGGTTGCCAGATCTGAGGCCATGCTTACCTTAAGGGGCGAGAGATGTCTTTCAAAACGATAGGAAGAATCTGTGCTCAGCTTATGTTTGTATGATGTTCTGCGAATTGATGCCGGATTGAAGGAAGCGGATTCCAACACAATGTGCCGGGTATTATCATTCACTCCGGAATATTCGGAGCCCATCACTCCTGCAATAGCGGAAGGTTTTTTGCCATCTGCTATCACCAGATCGTTTATATCCAGTTTGTAGGTAGAGCCGTCCAAGGCCAGGATCGTTTCTCCTTCAATGGCTCTGCGAATAATCACAGCAGGATTCTCATCCTGATCAGTTTCTCTTTGCAGGAGCTCATAATCAAAGGCGTGCAGAGGCTGTCCTGTGAGCAGCATCACATAGTTTGTGATATCGACTATATTGTTGATGGGACGCAGTCCCAGCTTGGTAAGCAGAGTCTTCAGCCAGAGTGGAGAAGATTTTATTCTCACATTTTCAAAGAGTCTGGCTGTATATCTGGGGCAAAGCTCGGGATCCCGAAGCTCCAGCTTGAGTCCGATCCTGGTTTCACTGGCTTGAAAGGCGGGTATCTGTGGCTGTTTCATCTCCCGGTTCAGACAGGCGGATAAGTCTCTGGCGATTCCCAGAATGCTGAGCAGGTCACTGCGATTGGGTGTGATCTCCAGCTCAAAGATTTGATCCGGCAGATTGAAAAGCAGATTTGGCGAAATTCCCACCGGGGTGTCATCAGGAAGCTCAATGATACCGGCATGGTTGTCGGATAGTCCCAGCTCACGCTCGGAGCAAAGCATACCATTGGAAACGCAGCCCCGCAGTTTGGCAGATTTGATTGTCATATCGCCAAAGACTGTTCCGGGTAGTGCCAAAACGGCAATGATTCCAGCCCGGCAATTGGGCGCTCCACAGACGATATCCAGCATACCGTTCTCATCCAGAAGTGACCTGTCCATTCCTGCATAATCACCGATATCCACCTTGCATTTGTGTAGATGGTCAGATTTCGGAACGGCTTCTTCACTCACCACCCGAGCGGTGATGATGCTATCCTGCAAGGCGGAAAGCTCTGTGATGCCTTCCACTTCGATGCCTGAGAACGTAAGAATGTCGCTGAGCTCAGAAACTGTCTCTGGCAAATCTATGTATTCTTTTAACCAATTGATGGATATCTTCATAATGAACTCCCGCGGAATTGCCTGAGCACTCTCAGATCATTTTCAAAAAGGATTCGCATGTCCGGGATGTTATACTTCAGGAGTGCTATCCTCTCTATTCCCAAACCGAAGGCAAAGCCGGAATAGACTTCCGGATCAATCCCCACGGCTCTGAAGACGTTTGGATCCACCATGCCGGCACCGCCCATTTCCAGCCAGCCGCTGTTTTTGCACATGCGGCAACCCTTTCCGGAGCAGATCACACAGCTGATATCCATCTCTGCGCTGGGCTCCGTGAAGGGGAAGAAATGTGGCCTGATTCTGGTTTTGACGCCATAACCAAACATGGCAGTGGCAAAATTTAACAGAGTATCGTTCAAATCACTCATAGATATCCCTTTATCAACTACCAATGCTTCCACCTGATGGAAGATGGGGGAGTGGGAAGGATCCGGTTTGTCATTACGATAACATCTTCCCGGGGAGATGATGCGGATTGGGGGCTTGAACTGCTCCATCACCCGGATCTGAACTGTGGAAGTCTGGGTTCGGAGCAGCATTCCATCTTCCAGGTAGAAAGTATCTGCCAGGTTTCGGGAAGGATGATCAGCAGGAGTGTTCAGAGCATCAAAATTGTGAAACTCATCCTCAATTTCATTGCCTTCGGCTATATCAAAGCCCATGTTCAAAAAAATTCTATCAATCTCTCTTCTGATCACTGAGACGGGATGAAGTGAGCCCCGTTCCGCATAAATCCCGGGCAAGCTGCTATCCATGTCTTGTGTGGCACTGGCAAGCCAAGCACTTTCTTTGATGGCCTTGTCTTTTTCAGCGAGTGCTTTTTCCAGCTCTTGGCGCACCTGGTTGATCTCAGCTCCGTAGGCTGGTCTTTCCTCGGGACTGAGCTCTTTCATACGCCCAAAGAGGCTGTTCAGCAGGCTTTTCTTTCCCAGATACTGAGCTCTGGCATTCAGTATATCATTGGCAGTTTTGCAGCTCGCAATAGCTCCCAGCGCTTCCTGAAGCATTATATTCAGTTCATTTTGCACTTTGTAACCTCTATTTTATACTAAACAAAACAGAGACGCGGGCTGTCCACGTCTCTGAATCTATATGATTAACTGGTTTATTATCTTACGTTAGACAGTTTTGGCAATCTCAACCAATTTGTTAAAAGCCTCAGCATCGTGCCAGGCAAGGTGAGCCAAGGTCTTGCGATTGATTTCTATATTGGCTTTGTGAAGCCCATTGATGAACTTGCTGTAAGAAATATCCTGCATTCTGCAAGCGGCATTGATACGGATGATCCAGAGCCGACGGAACTGTCTCTTCTTCTGCTTGCGATGAGCAAAGGCAAAAGCCATTCCTCTTTCAACGGTTTGGCGAGCCAGGCGATAGGTATTGCCACGAAGGCCAAAATTTCCTCTGGCGGCAAGGAGGTAACCCTTTCTTCTACGATGGGCAGCGACGTTATTAGTAGTTCTTGGCATCTTTATTCTCCTTTATTTTCCCAGCATCCGGTAGATTCTGCCCTCGTCACATTTACGAACGATAGCGCTGGAGCGGAGAGCCCGTTTTAGCTTGGGCGATTTTTTAGTTTTGATATGGGCTGCTTTAGCATGATGACGTTTGACTTTACCGGTGCCGGTGAGTCTAAATCGCTTGGCAGCAGATCTGTTTGTCTTGATCTTTGGCATTTTATATCTCCTTAAATGATTCTATATTTCAGGCTGAATATCAGCTTTCCGGTTCTTCTGTGGGCTCAGGAGTCTTTTCGGGGACCGGGGCGGGCTCAGGAGTGGGCTCAGTTGTGGCAGCTTTGCCCAGTTTTTCCACGATCTTATCAATGTCTTTTTTGGGAGACATGATCATGGAAAGCAGATTCCTATCGGCTACCGGCTCTGAATCGATATCAGCAAGATAAGCCAAGTCCAGCTTGAGATTATCCAGCACACCATAACCACGGTCTTTGTGAGCCATCTGACGGCCTCTGAAACGGATGGTGAACTTTACCTTGTTGTGCTGTTTGAGGAATTTTATGGCATTGTTCTTCTTGAAGTTATAGTCGTGCTCTTCAGTATTGGGACCAAATTTGACCTCTTTGATCTCGATCTCATGCTGTTTCTTGCGAGCTTCTCTAACCTTCTTTTCTTTTTGATAATAATACTTGCTGAAGTCCAGGATGCGGCAAACAGGCGGCTCGGCTGTGGGAGAAATCTCCACCAGGTCCATGCCGGCCTCTTCTGCTCTGCGCAATGCTTCCCGGGTGTTCACAACACCAATCATCTTTCCTTCTGGGTCGATCAGGCGCACTGTGGAAGCTGTAATCTGGTTGTTAATCCTTTCTTTCGGAACAACTTCCTTGGTTCTGGCCTTGCCTTTTTTTATCCGGATTATAAGAACCTCCTTCTTACCGGAAATGAAAAGAGCGGCAACCACAATTGTGGCGCCGCTCGCTTCACAGTAATACTTTTATCTGTATCTAAGTATCTTATTAAATCATAGCCTTACAAGCATTTTCAGCCATAAGGCAGAAGCGAGCAGCTTCATTTGTTGACATGTTCTGAGCAGCTAATATTCTGTCAAGAAAAGCTTTTGTATCTCTATCTCACTTGTCCGATTCTCATGAGACACTTTCAAGGAGGCTGTAAACCCTCACTTAGAACTTCAAATTGCTCTTCCTTGGACAATTGATCCTATAACATTGTTGACAAATACGATATGATGAGACACACTAGCTTTGTTGGATTTGGTCATTCCCATGAGAGGGAAGCCTCGCTATAATCTATCGCCCTCCGGGCTATGGCGGCATGCACACAAACTTGGAGGAAGCCAAACCATCACCACGTCACACCACTCCACCACTCCACCCCTTTCTCCTTCCTTTGCTTCTTTAGCGATGCCTTAACGTAGCCTTAGCGATCCTTTAGCGAAAGTTAAGGAAAGGTTTATCCTGCATTAAGTTATGGGTAATCAGTTTAACAAGAGAGCTATCTGGAAGCAAGATAGGTATTTAGGGTAAACCTAACAGGCATGGGGTCTTAATCTGTGGAATTGTTGCAACATATATTTCTCTTCTCGGGAAAACGCACAATTCAAA
>JAZHDE010000171.1:0-3755 GCA_036584515.1 Candidatus Cloacimonadota bacterium
GTCTTCAAGGCTTCATTGCCGGTAGAGATCCAGCTGCCGCCCACAATCAGATTGTGCCTGCCATCGAAAGTAGGAGTGCTGAAATCATCGTAATAGGGATGTATTCTGAAGCCCGGGAAGCCATAAATAGGCGTTTCGGTCCATTGCCAGACGTTCCCGATCACATCAAAGAAATCTCCCTGGGCAAAGCTATCCACCGGACAGGAGGAAGCCCAATACTCCAGGTTTATATTCCCCGGAGCCTTCTCCCAACGGGGTTGATCTGTGTGAACGGAAAGCTCTCTCAGGCGGGCATATTCCTCTTCCATCGGCAGCCGGATAATCTTGCCGCTTACCTTGCTTTTCCAGTTGCAGAAGGCCTTGGCCTCCAAATAGTTCACTTCCACCGGCCAGTTCCAGGGCATGGGGACAAGCCGGCTCATGGTGCGAAGCTGATAGCCTTCCTGGGTCCGATGCCAAAAGCGGGGTATTCCGGCTTTTTGAAAGCTGTTCCAAGCCCAGCCTTCTTCTGTCCAAAACTCCTCTGTTTCATAGCCTCCAGCCTCCACAAAGCCCAGATACTCCCGGTTGCTGCAGAGATAGCGGGAAGCCTTGAAGTCCTGCACCTCATAGTCTGCTTTGCCATATTCATTGTCCCAGCCATAACAGGTGTCGTCCTCGCCTCTGCCCAAGCTCACCATGCCGCCCGGAACAGGCAGCAGAGCGTTTTCGGGAGCGTCCCCGGTATTGGGGCAGATATCCCAGTAGTCCATCGGAACAAGATCATCCAGAGGAAGCTGGCGGATCAGCACGGAAGAAGTCTCCAGATGAATGCGTTCGTGTTCTATGCCCATCATGATCGCCCACCAGGGGCTATCCCAGGTGATGGGTCCTTCCAGGGGCAGCTCCTTGATCAGCTTATCGACCAGCCGGCGCACTTGATCCCGATAGGCACGCACTTCGGGGACAGTCGGCCAGTTGTAATTGGCTTCATTGAGGTCGTCCCAGCTCATCTCATCGACACCCACGGCAAAGATGGATTCAAAGCGGGTATCGATGCGTTGGTTGATGATGCGGCCGATATTGAGTTTATTGATGTAAAAGACTGCGGTATGACCCAAATAGAAGATCAGCGGGTGACGCAGCGGATCGGCACGTTTGTAGAAAACCTCGTTCCGGGCAAGTTGCTCGTAAAGCTTCTCATCTATGCTGAAAGTATCGTGGAAATACTGGAGAATTCTCTCACGAAGTTCTTCGGGAGAGCCTTGATTGAGCACAATAGTCTTAACGCCTTTCATATCTATATCCTTAATCTGCATATTCTTAAGCTGTGCCGTTCAGGTTTGCAAAACCGTCTGACAAGTTTCTGAGAAAAGCTAGGATTTCTTATCTTAAGAGTCAAGAACTATTTTTTTTGTGGTGAAGAGGTGAAGTGGTGAAGTGGGGGAATTGCTTCGCTCCACTTCACCACTCTTCTGAGGATTGGTTTAGTACAGGCAGACCCGTTTGGTTAAGACTGTTTTATCATTGATACGGGCTTTGATCAGATAGACTCCGGAGCCCAGACGATAACCCATGGCATCCCTGCCATCCCAGTGAAAGACCTGTCCACCTCTGTCGTTGAGGCTTCCACCCTGCAGAGTGCAGAGCTTTTGCCCGCGCAGGTTAAAGACGTCCAGACGGCATTCTCCTTGAGTGGAACTGAGCTCCAGCTTCATGTTATCCCTGGCCGGATTGGGATAGGCAGAGAGGCTCAGCATCTGTGGCACGGGCAGCACCGGGTCGTCGTTATCCACCGGTTGCAGGCTTGCTCTGGCGTGATGGATAAGCCCTGTGGGGAAGTCTGTATACATTCCCTCGCTGCTTAACCACAGCACGATATCCAATTGGTCTGGCCCAGCCGGGATCAGCTCCAGCTTGCTGTTGTGGCGGTTGAAATCCTCAGGCAGCCAGCTCAGGTCGCAGCTTTCTGCGTGGTGAAGCTCTCCGTTGTATTCCATATCCAGTATCTGCAATTGCTCTTGGTTATCCAGATAGGCCAGAATCTTGCGATTGCCGGGCAGCACTGCCACGTTGAAGAGAGTGCTCTCCAGATCACCGAAGCCTGCCACGGGCTGCACTGTTCCGGTGGAAGCATCGCAGAGGCTCACATGGAAAGAGTAGTCTCCACCTTCACCGGTCTGCACCAGGATCTCACTCACCAAGCCCAGATTATCGGTTCCCAGCGCCAAACCGTTGATCATGCCAAACTGGCCTTCATAGCCCAGTTCTGTCAGGCTATTTCCTTGCTGCTTATATAAATGGTTGTTCAGGCTCAGAAGGTTAAATTCTGTCCCTTGGGCAAATTGCTTTCCTATCTGCGGGTTCTCGATTTCTTCAATCCGGCAAATGTATTCATCGCTCAAAGTGGGCTGACCATAGTATACCAGAGCGCTGATCTTGGGTCCAAAAGGCCAGATGAGCGCAGTGGCATCTTTGAAGCCGATTCTGGAGTCATAGCGATAGTCCTTTTTGTAACCAATCCCACTACCTGGTGCTCCGGGGTAATTGACGCTGTTGAGAGTCCAGCCAAGTGCAGGATCCTCATAGACAAGCGCGGAAGATCCACCACAATAGTCCATATCGATGTTCCAAGCTCCCCCACCATTCCACTCCACATCATAGAGCGATCTGTGCATATAACCCCGGGTATGCTGGATCATGCTGCCCCAGACTTGCAGCGTACCTCGCTCCAAATAGGGACTCCGCTCCGGCCAGAGGGGATTGTACCAGGGATAATCCACATGCTCAGGCCAGGGAAAAACAAGGGTCTGAGGGAACTTCCTGCGATGCAGGTCTATATAGTCCCATATCTGTCCGCCGTAACTATGCACAGCCGGCACAGAAGGATGCGGATGCTGATACTCAAAGCTAAAGACTCCATTCTTGCGGGGATTGGCTGGATTATTCCCCAAAGCAATGACTGAGGCATAGATCTTGATGGGATCTGCATCCTGTCTGGCAATATGGACCCTGGTACCACTAACGGGGTCAAGATAGCCGTATTTGACCAGTACCGATTTCTCTGAGATCAGGCTAACTTTATCTGTGGTGTTCAGGGGTTCCAAAGGTGACTCTCCGGGAGGCGTTCCCGCCAGGGTGATATCTCCAATGATGTAGATAGTATCTCCGCAAGCCCAATTCTGTTTCCCGGCAAAATTGCCCTTGATCCAGAGCCGGTTGGCACTGTAAAGCTGTGTATTGGCACAATTGCCCCCGGGTAGAGGAGTCCAGATAGTATCCCTCAGGGCAACCATATTTGTGAAAATTGGCTCATCCAAAGGGATATCGGGATAAACGTTGTACACTTCAAAAGGCACAAGCTCCGGCGGCGTGATGCTTCCCAGCCAGGCTTCATAGGTGGAGCCCTGAACGTTTACCATCACGATCTTGGAGGGATCGTAGTTCACTGGACCAACCGACTGGTAAGCAGATAAATCCAGGCGCGGCAGTTCGAGCTCAGGGACGTTTTCCAAGATTCCCGCCGGGAACATTATGGGTAAGTCACTACCACTGTAGGTTCCGCCTAGTTCACCGCTGCACATCGCCAACTGCTCGAACACAGGACAGTTCGAAGGTGCAAGAGATGCTGAGCAATCCACATAAATGTCTCCATTGGTGCGGTAGGGACCGCCTATGTAGTCATAGGGGCCAAATCTCACCCCGGTGCCATTGATAGAATCGGGATTGAAGGTGTAACCCTGGGGAACAATGTAGTCCGAGCCATTCAGTTGATT
>JAZHDE010000172.1:0-3747 GCA_036584515.1 Candidatus Cloacimonadota bacterium
GATTCGGGAGCTATCTAAAATATCGTCCCGATGGGACTCAGAATGAGTTTTCACACAGTCTCGAAGGCAGGAATCCATATTATAATGTGTCCTCTGTGGTTCAAAAGAGTTCACATTTATCTCTCAGCCCACCCCGCGAAGTGCCCTAATTGTACATCGTACATTGTACATCGTGAATTCCTCTGTGGTTCAAAAAAAGAATTCCTTTACAAAAAAAAGCCCATCCAAATGATAGGGCTATCAAAACATCGAGGTGGTTTATGGTGGATATTGTCCTTGAACAGCTTGTTTTTCCCGATGATTGCAACATTATTTTGGGGCAAAGTCATTTCATCAAGACTGTGGAAGATCTCTACGAAGTGATGGTCAATAGCGTCCCCGGAGCCAAGCTTGGCTTAGCCTTTTCTGAAGCCTCCGGACCCTGCCTGATCCGCAAAGACGGCAATGAAAACGAGCTCATCGAGCTCGCCGTGGAAAATCTGCGTCGTCTGGGAGCTGGGCACTCTTTTATCATCATCATGCGAGCTGCCTTCCCGATCAACGTTCTTCCCTCTATAAAAGCTTGCCGGGAAGTGGTGAATATCTTCTGTGCCACCGCCAATCCAGTGCAGGTGATCCTGGCCAAGACCGAGCAAGGCAAAGGCATTTTGGGCGTGATCGATGGT
This sequence comes from Candidatus Cloacimonadota bacterium, assembly GCA_036584515.1. Classification (GTDB taxonomy): domain Bacteria; phylum Cloacimonadota; class Cloacimonadia; order Cloacimonadales; family Cloacimonadaceae; genus PHBP01. The sequence goes on from JAZHDE010000172.1 coordinate 666, forward strand.
TTTTCTCCCAAGGGTGTGGAACTGGATACAGACATCACTCACCGCAAAAAGTTCCTGCGCGACATCGGGTATAAACGCTGATGTCAGTGCGTACTTTTATCGCTCTGGAGCTTCCTTCCGAACTGCGTGAAGCTCTCCTGGCCAACCTGAACAAATGGCAAGCAGCCTATCCTGAAGGTATCAATTGGGTGCGTCCGGAAAACCTGCATCTCACTCTCCTCTTTATTGGTGATACTCCCGAGGAACGCTTGCCGGAGCTAAAGGAATGCCTGGTCTCTCTGGCCGCAGAGCAGAAGGCTTTTGAGCTTAGTGCTGGTGGCTTTGAGCTTTTTCCTCCCAAGCAAATCCGCATGATCTGGGCTCAACTCAAGGCCCCCAATAAAGAGATTCAGAAGTTCAATCGCCGCCTGCTGTTTGAAACCCTCAATCTGCAGCTTGAGCCGGATCCCAAGGAACTGCGCCTGCACATCACTATGGGCAGGATAAAACGCAGCCAGGGCCCGGACTTTGAGCGGGAAATCCTCTCGGAACCTTTCAGCTCACCTCTCTCCCGCTTCGACACCCTTAGTTTATATCAAAGCATTCTGCGTCCCGAAGGACCGCAGTACAGTCTGTTGGAACAGATAAAATTAGATTAGAAAGGAAGATATTATGTTGGAAAAATCCAAGAATGCTGCCCTGAGCAGCGCTATCACCCAGCTCGAAAAGAAATTTGGCACCGGCACCGTCATGCGTCTGGGCGATAAGCCCCGGCCTTCTGTGGACGTGATCCCCACCGGCGCTTTCAACCTGGATATCGCTCTGGGTATTGGTGGAATTCCCAAAGGCAGGATCATCGAAGTTTACGGAGCAGAAGCCTCCGGCAAAACCACTCTTTCCCTGCACATCGCCGCCGAATGCCAGAAACTGGGCGGCACTGTGGCTTTCATCGATGCTGAACACGCCTTGGATACACATTATGCCAAGCGTTTGGGCGTGATGGTGGACGATCTTCTGCTTTCCCAGCCCGATGGTGGAGAACAGGCTTTGGAGATCACCGAGACGCTCGTACGCAGCTCCGCGGTCGATCTCATCATAGTGGATTCTGTTGCAGCCCTGGTGCCCAAAGCAGAGATCGAAGGCAGCATGGGCGATAGTCACGTTGGTCTTCATGCCAGGCTGATGTCCCAAGCTTTGCGCAAGCTTACTGCCATTGTCTCCAAATCCAATACTGCTGTGCTCTTCATCAACCAGACCCGTATGAAGATCGGAGTTCCCGCCTTTGTGAATCCGGAAACCACCACCGGTGGCATGGCTCTGAAGTTTTATTCCTCCCTACGCATGGAAGTCCGTTTTGCCGGCGCTATCAAGGATCCTTCCAAAGAAGCCGTTCTGGGCGCCAAAACCAAGGTCAAGATCGTCAAAAACAAATTCGCTCCACCTTTTAAGACCGTGGAATTTCCCATCATCTTCGGCGAAGGTATCTCCAATCTGGATATCATCGTGGATATGTGCGTAGGCCTGGATATCATCAAAAAGAGCGGTTCCTGGTTCTCCTATGGCGATCTTCGCCTGGGCCAGGGCATGGATAAAACCAAGCTTTACTTGCGAGAGAATCCTGCCCTTCTGGATGAGATCACCGATATTCTGAAGAAACAGGTGAGCCCCGAGCAGATCGAAAAGTTTGTGGAAGATGTCCCGGCTGAAGATCTCGACGAGGATTGATTCTCCTCGCACAGCCATAATAGAGTATAAAGGTATTAGATGGGGAACCCTGCCCAGCGGGGCTCTCCATCTCCCTTTTGGGCTCCATATGGATGAGGACGTCTCTGAGGAGACCTGGGAAGAACTGAAGGCTCAGCTGCTGAACTACTCCCGGGACCGCCTCTTTGACTATCTGGCCAAAGCCGAACACACAGAGCTGCAATGCCGCCGTTATCTGAAGAGCCGTCTCTTGCATCCGGAACTGGCTGAGGAGCTGATAGCCCAGGCCAAAGACCGGAACTTCCTTTCCGACAGCCGCTACAGCGAGCTCTATATCCGCAGCCTGCTAGAAGGCGGCAAAAGCCGGCGTTACATCATCTCCAAGCTCAAGCTGCAAAAGATCCCCGCCTCGATCTATGAGCCCCTCCTGCAGGAGTATTACGTCCCGGAGGACAGCCAAGCCCTGCTGCGTGAAGAGATCAAAGTGCTGCTGGTCCGCTACCGCGAGCTTCCCAGCGCTAAAGCCCGGGAAAAGGTCTATGCCGCGCTCTACCGCAAAGGCTGGAGCCTGGAAGAGATCAGCTCTGCCTGGAATTCGGTGAAGGATGAATAGAACGCAGATTGAGCAGATGATCATGATTTTCACAGATTTATTTCCTTCTAATCCTGTAATCGTGAAATCCTCGTGAAGGAATAAAACACAGATGACTCAGATGATTATGATTAAACTGATTTCCTCCCACTAATGAGCACAAATCTCTTAAATCTGTCCAATCTGTTGAATCCGTGTAATCCGTAATGAACCCAATCCTTAAGTCCTTGTGAAGAAGCCCACCACTCCACCACGGCACCACTCGGTATTGGTCTGCCAAACTCCGATTTGGCAGAGGTTGCAGCGCTACCTGCAGGAAAGGATGGCGCTTCGGAGAGCGCCACTACACCACGTCACCACGATACCACTACACCACGTCACCACGATACCACGTCACCACGATACCACGTCACCACGATTAAAACACTCTATACACTGTTTGAAAGACCTGTAGGGAAAAGCTCCCTCTACCATATATAGGGGGGACAGATTTGCTCCGAAGTGGACGCTTCCCCGTAGAATCTTTTCCACGATTGTCTAAGCTACATGATATCAGACTTATCCAAGCATCACATTTTTTTGAACTCTACGTCCATCTGTGAATAACCCCAGACCGTAAGCCCTGAAGGGGCGTCTATCTGCAAGCGATGGGTGGCAACCCATCGAACACGATACACCACGAATCCAAGCCCTGAAGGGGCGATCAAGCGATGGGTGGCAACCCATCGGATAGGAGCATCACCACGGAGCTAAGCCCTGAAGGGGCGTCATCAACTATCCGGAATCAATCCCAGAGATAACTCTCAT
>JAZHDE010000173.1:0-3740 GCA_036584515.1 Candidatus Cloacimonadota bacterium
TGCCGATCTCGTCCCCACGTCACCACTCTCTTGTCACTCGTTACTTATTTACTCGGCGCAGCCGTAGCCATCCCTATCTTTACCGTTCTACCTGCCCAAAGTAAAAATTCACTTGACTTGAGTGTCCTGACAATAAATTGGCAAATAATCAGGCCTGATCCTTGTATCATAATGATAATTAGATAATTATAAGACACTGAGGTATTAATGAAAAAGTTAGCGTTTACCCTCTTATGCCTGTTCACTGCTCTTGCCAGCTTTGCCATAAGCTTGGAAGAGAGCATAGTGATGGCCAAGAGCAACAATAATGAACTGCTCCGTGCCAGAGAGGATATCTATATGGCAGAAGCCACCTACAGAGATGTTCGGGGCAATCTGCTTCCGCAACTCAGTCTGCAGGGAGCTTATTCACTCACTACCACTCATCTGCCTGATTCTGCCATCCCTTCCGCCTTTGATTTCACCTCTGGACTGGATGCCACTGCAGATGATAATGATAACTTTTTGGCAGGTTCATTGAACGGGATAATGGCGTCCATGATACCCAGCTCACCGCTCAAGGAAGGCTCACTGGCACTGCAACTCAAGTTTCAGCAAGTGCTCTTTCTGGGTGGAAAGCTGATCAACGGCATCAAAGCTGTGGATCGTTACCGCTCTATCCAAACCCTTATGTATAACGTCAAAGAGCGTGAACTGGTGGTCTCAACCACCGAGATCTTCTATCAGTGCCTCCTTGCCAAGAAAGTGGTCGATCTGCAACAGCAAGCGCTTGACACTGCCACAGGACACCTACAACGAGTGGAATCCATGAATCGGGAAGGCTTTGTGTCGGAGTTTGACCTCCTGCGTGCCAGATTGGAAGTCGAGAAGCTCAGACCACAATTGATTCAGGCACAGAACAACTATGATCTTGCTTTGGCAGCTTTTCGTCGCCAGATTGGTTCAGAGGACAATAGCCAGGTTCCCGAAGGTGACTTTGTGATCCCAGTCGATCAAAGCTTAAGTGAAGATGAAGTGCTGCAGGCAGCGATGACGAATCGTTTGGAACTGCGTCTGGCAGCGATCAACACAGAAGTGAACCAGATCAAATACAATGCCGAGAGAGGCAATCATCTGCCCAACGTCGCATTAACTGCAGACTACTCCGTATATACAAAAGCTGATGAGTATGCTATTGAAAGCGACGATTTTGGCACCATGTACTCTGTAGGTATTGGCTTCCAGCTACCTCTTTTTACAGGGCTATCCAATACCGCCAAACGGGCTCAGACCCGTCATTCCTGGCTACAAGCCAGATTGCAGGAACAGGACTATCAAGATCTGATCGGTCTGGAGGTGAAGCAGAACTACCTGAGCTGGGTGCATGCCAAGGAGAATATGGCAATTCAGACTCAGAACATCCAGCTTGCAGAGCGAAGCCTGGAACTGGCACAGTATCGTTTTGACAACCAGGTGGGAATCCAACTGGAGGTCTTTGACGCCCAGACCATGCTTTCTGCCATCCGCCTGGAATATTACAATGCCATCTACCAGTTGATCCTGGCAGAGCTAAAACTGACTAAATCAATGGGAATAGACTTTTAAAGGAGTGTTTAATGAAGAAGATAATCCTTGTATCCATAATGATAATGATGCTGGCCATCTTTGCTTGCGGAAAGAAAAACAAGGCTGGAGCCAGTATAGAACAGATTCAACAATCAGAAGGAGTGCCTGTGCGAGTGCAGGCAGTCGAGCCTGGAACTTTTAATCAGGAACTGATCTACAACGCCACACTCACAGGAGCAGAAGAGAGCACTTCCACAGCCATGCTGGCAGATGTGATCTCCAGAATACACGTGAGAATCGGCGACAGAGTCAATGCAGGTCAATTGATCGTATCCTTCCCTGCCAATTCACCTCAGGCACAGAACGATCAGGCCAGAACAGGCTTTGAAAACGCAAGATTGGTCTATGAAAGAATGCAGCGTCTCTTTGGCGAGGGAGCCATCTCTCAGCAGGATCTGGATAATGCCAGAGCAGGCTACGACGTCGCCAGAGCCAATCTGGCAGCCTCAGACGCCATGATCAAGATCACGGCACCCTTTAGCGGAGTGATCACCAACATCATGGTAGCACAGGGCGAACGCAGCTATCCCGGCCAGCCTCTGTTTACAATAGCTGGTGGAAGTGGATTCAAGGCTGTGATCAATGTTCCAGAATCAGACATCGCCAAGATCAGACGTGGTATGGCTGTTCAAGCCACTTGGAATGGTAACACGGTAAATGGCAGAGTTTCTCAGATAGCTCTTGCCCTTGATCCAAACAGCAAAGCCTTCAGAGTGGAAGCCCTCTTCCCCGCTTCCGCACGTGGCATCAGCTACGGTGTTACTGCTCAGGTTAAGCTGATTCTTGCTAATAAAACTAATACCATCGTGGTTGAACGTCAGCATATCATGATCGAGAATGCCCAGAAATTTGTCTGGGTGGCAGAGGGTGACAAAGCCATCAAACGTCCCATCGAAACAGGACAGGACAACCAACTGAGCTTTGAAGTGATCTCAGGCCTCAGCGAAGGCGATCAGCTGATTACGGAGGGCTTGAACCTTTTGACTGAAAACGCCCTGATCAAGATCATTCCTTAAGGGAGCAAGAATGTTTTTATCCACTATTTCAATAAAAAGACCTGTGCTTGTCACGATGGGTCTTCTGGTCTTTGTGGTCTTTGGTCTGATCGGTTACATGGGTATGCCCCTTACTATGATGCCCGATGTGAAGATACCCTATGTGCTGATCCAGACTATCTATCCAGGAGCTGGACCCAGAGAAATCGAGACTCAGATTTCCAAGCCCATAGAGGATGCAGTTGCAAACGTCTCTCAGATTGATCTGATCCAGAGTTACTCGATGGAAAATGTCTCACTGGTGATGGTGCAGTTTAAGATCAATAAAGATATCGACCTCGCCAATCAGGAAGTGAAAGACAAGGTGGATGCCATCGCTGTCAATATGCCCACAGGTGCACAGAAATCCACCATCTCCAAGTTGGACATCAATGCCTTTCCCTTTATGGACTTGGTACTCTCCGGAAATCTGGAAGGACGTGAACTCTATGAATATGCGAACAACAAGCTGAAAGACCGTTTTGCACAGATCGAAGGTGTGGCTCAGGTCACCATGACGGGTGGCGAGAAACGTGAGATATCCATCCGTTTGAGCGACAGAGTGGTCTATGAGAACAATATCTCCATGGCTCAGCTAACGCAGATTTTGGCTGCTCAGAATCTCGACATGCCGGGTGGTAACTTCACACGGGGCTCGCAGGAATACTTTGTAAGGCTCAAGGGTGAATACCAATCCGTGGATGAGATCGCCAATACAGATATCCCCACATCCTTTGGCACCAAGAAGCTTTCTGCTTTGGCAGAAGTGACAGACGCCAGCTCTGAAGTACGCGAACGGGCTGTGTATTTTGACGTGAAGAAGATGGAATCGGACCAAAACATTGTTCGTATCTCACTCACCAACAGCCCAGATGGCAACATCGTGAATATCGCCTCGGAGATCAGGAAACAACTCCCCAGAATTCAACAGGAGTTGCCTGAGGGCACTGAGCTCAGAATTATCAGAGATGACTCGGACTTCACCAAGTTCACAGTTTCAGACACCATGACCAATATCTGGATGGGTATCCTGCTCACGGGTTTGATCCTCTTCCTCTTCCTGCATGATCTGCGTTCCACTCTGATTGTGGCTCTTGCCAT
>JAZHDE010000174.1:0-18851 GCA_036584515.1 Candidatus Cloacimonadota bacterium
GCAGAACAGCGGCAAGGCGAGATTATTGATCTGCACGGAGAGCTGTTGGAAGACAGGCTGGAAAGCCTGGTCGGCACAACACTGGAAGTGCTGATAGAGGAAGAGCTGGATCAGGATTTGGAAGACGAAAGCATCACGAACTACACCGGACGCACTTGGTTCCAAGCGCCGGAAGTTGATGGCCAGGTAGTCATCCGAGCCAGAAACCTTATAGTCGGAGACTTCGCAATCCTGGAGATTGAAGACGTGATAGACAGTGATTTGTTTGCAAGCGAGATAAAGGATAATAAATGAAAAAGATAGCCCTGACAGGAATCAAACCCACCGGAATACCCCATATTGGAAACTACATTGGAGCCATCAAGCCAGCCCTAGGGCTCTCAGAGAGCTGTGAAGCTCGTTATTTTATCGCGGATTACCACGCCCTGAATAGCTGCAAGAATCCCGATGATATCCGTTCTATGACCTTCGAGATAGCCGCTGCTTGGCTGGCTAGTGGACTTGATCCTCAGACCACCCTCTTTTACAGACAATCCGATGTGCCGGAGACCTTTGAACTTCTCACTATCCTACTGGCCTTCACTCCCAAAGGATTGATGAACCGCGCTCATGCCTACAAAGCAATGCTCCAGACCAATCAGGCTGCTGGTAAGGACCCCGACGATGGAGTCAATATGGGTCTCTTTACCTACCCTGTGCTCATGGCGGCAGATATCCTGCTCTTTGATACGGATTATGTTCCCGTGGGAAACGACCAGTTTCAACACGTGGAAATGGCCGTGGACATCGCCCAATCCTTTAACTTCGTTTATCAGCAAGAAGCCTTCCGCATCCCGGAACCCATCGCACATCAGAACACCAAGACTCTTTTGGGACTGGATGGACGCAAGATGTCCAAGAGCTATGGCAATACTATTCCCATGTTTGGCACCGAAAAAGAACTACGTAAGCTTGTAATGAAGATAGTCACCAATTCACAAGGCATTGAAGAACCCAAAGATCCCGAGACCTGCAACGTCTTTGCCATCTACAAAGCCTTTGCCTCCGATGAGCAGATCGAAGCACTGAGGCTTAGGTACCTGGAAGGCGGGATGGGCTGGGGACATGCCAAACAGGAACTCTTTGAGGTGCTGAATCTAGCTTTGAGCCCCGTTCGGCAACGCTACCAGGAGCTCTTGGAAAACCGTGATTACGTCCACAAGGTCTTGACCCAGGGAGCAGATAAGGCCAGAGAACTGGCTGCTGGGAAGATTAAGAACTTGCGAAAAGTTATTGGAATAGACTAGAACAGCAAACGACTAAACCGAGCAAGCTCGGAATTGCCAAAGCGACAAGATGTCGCTTCCACCCTGGCTTCCAATAGCTTACCCACTTGATTCATTAGCATATCCTTAGCGATTCTTTAGCGAACCCTTAGCGGGAGCTAAGGATATGCTTACTCTATAGTAACTTAGCGCATGTCCATCAAAGCAGGGAGCAATAAGTATGCCCTATTCACCCCTCCCATGCCCAATCAAGCTCTGTCTTCGCTGCCTAAGACAGAGGATCCCCCTGAAGATGGCTTGCATGAGATCTACCCACAAACAAAAGCTTGACAGTATTTTATTGGGAGATTTTACTTGTTGCGTTGTGTTTTGAGCAGTGTTTTGCCCATCCAGACTGGTCTTTAGTTGTTTTTTTTGTATAAGGATTGATGCTCAATTTCATGGTTGCCGGAAGTGTCTGGCTTAGATTTGATATGAGGAACGCTGATGATCTTTGAAACTTTTAGAGGCATGATCTATAATGCCGCCCTGCTGCTGGCATTGGGAATAGTTTTTGAATCTGTTGTCCTGAGCCGTTACCAAAATCGTCTGGGAGTCAGAATACTCACTGGCCTGGGCCTTGGCGCACTAACTCTGGCTATCATGATCAATCCTTTTACCCTGACTCCCGGCATTGTCTTCGACACCAGAACCATTCTCCTGAGTTTATCAACTCTCTTTCTGGGCTTGGTCCCCGGGGCTATAGCTGCAATTTTTGGATTGGCCCTTCGTATCTATCAGGGAGGATCAGGAATATACATGGGCTGTGCTACCATAGTCACAGCAGTGATGTGGGGATTCATCTGGAGGCTTATCTACAAAAACAAAGCCAGTTCCTACAGCTTCAAACAGCTCTATTCTCTGGGGTTGGCAACTCATATCACGATGCTGCTTCTTACTCCTCTCTTACCAATTGAGACTCGTTGGCATACCCTGAAGGCTATCACGATACCGGTGTTGGTCATTTATCCCCTGGTTACTGTTGTTCTGGGACGAATTCTTACCACCAGAGCCATCAAGCAAGAGGAAAAAGAACTGCTGAAAAAGAGTGAAGAGCAGTTTCGCAATCTCTATTTCCAGGCGCCAATTGCCTACCAATCTCTGGACGCCAATGGTAATTTCCTCTCTGTCAACAAATACTGGCTGGATTCTCTGGGCTACAAAATGGAAGAAATCATAGGCGCTAATTTTGCCGATATTCTCGATCCACTCTTTATCCATAAGTTTCACACCAGCTTTCCTACTTTTCTATCCCAAGGGCATATTGAAGGCGTTGAATTCATTATGCTGAAGAAAGATGGCACTAAAATGCTGGTTAGTTTCAATGGCAAGATACTGCGTGATGTAAATGGGAATTTTATCAGCACTCAATGTGTGTTCACGGATATCACCGAAAAACGCAAGCAAGATTCGGAGCTTAAAAGCATTGAATGGATGCTAAGTAAAAACGAGGATAGCTCTCAATTGGATTCGAGTTATGGGGATCTGTCTTCTGTGAACACTGAGAGATTGATCCTGGATGCAGTGGGCAAGGATGTGTTGGCACAATTGGTGAGCGACTACCTTTCCCTGCTGGATACTTCCAGTGCTGTTTTTGAAAAGAATGGCGATTATGCCTCCGGGTTCTTCAGCTCCGGATGGTGCCAATATCTGGATTCTGTGTCCCGGAATCTATGCCAAACAGAGGATAATCAGGAAGCCCTTGCCAGTGGGAAGTGGATATGTCATGAATCCTGGAAAGAAAAGGCAATGGAAGTCATCCGCACCGGCCAGATTGTCGATGGGGAATGTAGCGGAGGCATCCGGCTTTATGTGGTACCCATCACCAACTCCAGCGGAGTGATCGGTGCCATAGCTCTGGGATACGGCTCCCCTCCGGAGGATCCCAAGACCTTGAATCAGATAGCCGAACGCTATAAGATCACAGGCTATGAACTCAGGGAAAAAGCCTCTGCATATCGTGCCAGGCCACCTTTTGTGATAGAACAGGCAAAACGAAAGCTCCAAACTGCAGCCAAGATCATCGGCGAGATCGTCGAGCGGAAACAGGCAGAAGAGCAGCGGAACCTTTATGCTTCCCGCCTCGAAATCTTGCGGGCTATCGATAGTATCGTGCTGGAAACTCTTTCTGTGGAATCTGTGTGTAATTTGGCAGTGACCAATCTGCACAAGCTTATTCCCTTCCAAATGCTGAGCGTGAACGTCCTGAAAGGCACGTCTATTGAACTGATTGCCCTGAACCGAACAGATAATGAGATGTCTTATCTGCAAAAAGGCAGGCTTTATACTCCGGATTACAGCTTCCTGGAGGAGGTTAAGAGCCATCCCTGTATCTATCGATCCGATCTCAAAGCTGAGGACATCTCTCAGGATATGCCAATTGCCTATAATTTGATTCAAGATGGCATGAAGAGCTTTATGTACAATGCTATTGCAGTGAAGGGAGAGCTTTTCGGCTTTTTGTGGTTTGCATCTGAACAGCCAGATTTCTTTAGCGAGTTTTACTGCGAAATAGCCCGGGAATTTGCTGATCAGTTGGCGGTGGTTTTGCAGCACCTGAAGATGGTGGATACCATCCGCGATCATGCCAATTTGCTGGAGATGAAAGTAGAAGAGCGGACGGCACAGCTCAAGACGGCAAATGCCGAACTGGAAGCGTTCTCTTACACCGCTGCACATGACCTGCGCTCTCCCCTCAGAGTAATAGATGGATATTGCAACGTCTTGCTGGAAGATTATGGAAATATTATGAGCCAGGAAGCCGCCAATGCCCTGCAAACTATTATCACAACTACTCACCGGATGGATCTGCTGATCAACGAACTGCTTCAATTGGCTAAACTCTCTCATGAGAAGATTCAAAAGACCGATATCAACATGAAGGAGTTGGCTACGGATTTGGTGGCTCAGATCACCGAAACCAAGTCTTATCATGACTATGATGTGGAGATTGGCGATCTCCCCTCCTGCCAGGCCGATGCGGCCTTGATCCGCCAAGTCTGGCAAAACCTGATCGAGAATGCCTTTAAGTTCAGTTCCCACCAAGATAAGAAAGTTATCCGGATTGGGGCAAAGGAAGATACTTGGGAATACATTTACTACGTAAAAGACAATGGGGTTGGACTGCCTTCTGAAAACCTGGAGCATATCTTCGAACCCTTCCGCCGCTTCCATCGGGCTTCAGACTTTGAGGGAACCGGCATTGGCCTGGCCATTGTGAAAAAGATAATGCTCAGTCACAATGGAAGAGTCTGGGCTGAAAGCTCTCCGGGAGAAGGAGCGACTCTCTTCTTCAGCCTTCCCAAGATGGGCTGAGCCTGCTAATAGAGCACTGCTGAGCAACTTCCTCTCTGAACAGGGATAAGAGCCTTAATCCAAAGGTCCGGGGCTCTCGTGGTTGACATAATCAGGCCTTTTTCTTGAGTGGTACCCATGGATAAATCGAAGCTCCAACTAATGGAATCTGCACCAATCTACACAGCAATCATGAAGCTGGCGGTACCCACCGTGCTCAGCATGGTCGTTCAGGTATTATACAATCTCACCGATACTTTTTTTATCGGGCAATTGAACGATCCCGTTCAGGTTGCAGGAGTTACGGTGGCATTACCAATTACCATGATGCAAATGGCTTTGGCTGGCATCTTTGGTAATGGCGGAGGCTCATATGTCTCAAGACTGTTGGGTGCCAAGCGTCTGGATGATGCGAAGTCCACCGTTTCCACTTCGATAGCCACAAGCTTTGCACTATCCATCTTTGTAGCGATTGTGGGAACTCTGTTGGCCCCGAACCTGATCTCCTGGAGTGGAGCTAGTTCTGCCAGCTACAAATACGCTTTGCATTACGTTCAGATTCTCTTGATTTGCAGCCCCATACCCATGCTCAATTTTGCCTTGTCCCAGCTTCTCAGATCCGAAGGAGCAGCCAAGGCGGCCATGAATGGCATGATAGTGGGCACAATTGTAAACATTGTTCTGGATCCCATATTCATATTCGTGTTCAAAATGGGAGTCAGTGGAGCGGCGGTGGCAACGGTTTTGGGCAATGCTGTAGGCGTTGTGATGTATCTTTTACATTACTACAAGGGTCACAGCCCCGTACGTCCTGCCATCAGATACATCAGCTTAAGAAAGGATATTTATCTGGAGATATTCAAGATCGGGATACCCTCATCTGTAAGCCAGATAATGATGAGTATAGGCAGTAGTTTTGCTTACAAACTAGCTTCCTCATATAGCGATAATGCTGTTGCTGCCATGGGTGTCTCGATGCGGATATTCAGCATCCCCACCTTTGTATTTCTGGGTATTGCTATAGGTATCCAGGCATTGATCGGCTATAATTATGGGGCCAGGCTCTACCAACGGATGCGGGAAACCATCTACAAAGCTCTCTTGATTAATCTCGGTCTTTCAGCTCTGGGCATCTTCTTTTTTGCACTCTTTCCCGGAGCTCTGATCAAGATCTTCATCTCTGATGCTGAGGTTGTGGAGCTGGGAACCATGATCCTACGATCCTATATCTGGGCTATTCCTTTTGCTGCATCAGGCATGATCTTTATGATGACCCTGCAAGCCACGGGAAAATCCTTTCCTTCCTTGATTGTTGCTTTATCAAGGCAGGGAATTGTCTTCATCCCTGCCCTGATAATCTTGAATTCACTGTTTGGGTTCAAAGGTCTGGTCTTTGCCCTGCCTGTAGCAGATGCCATCACTGTGGCTATCTCCAGCAGTTTTGTAGCTGCTCTCATAGCCAAGACCAAAACCAAGCAGTATTAGAACTTGATCCTTGCCCCAATCATGGCATAGTGAAAGAGAGAGAAAGTATATACCTCATCGTTATCGGCACCACCTTCGAGTATCCGGTAACCGCCGAATAAGCTGTAGTCTTCATTGATCTTGTAATTCAGGGACAAAATCACATCCTCAGCCCTGCCATATGGCGAAGCCAGAGCTTCTCCTTTGAGTAACAGATCCAGATCCTCCCGGATCAGATAGCCAAATTCAAAGCCAATCAGAGGCACAAAACCTGTATTTGGTTTGGTGGCTTTGGTATCAGTGTTTTCCAAAGTGATAGCGGCATCACGAAGCTTCAGGCTCAGTCCCAAGCCACGGACTATCCCATTTTGATTGGGGAAGCGATACAGATATTGCAGCCTGTAACTATCAAAGCGATACTTAGCCTTGATCTCTTCACCTGCATCGAAGACCTCTCCCTGGTAAAGGATATCGCGGTTAACAGTGCCTTTGGCATTGATTGTGAGAGGTGCATATAGCAGAGATAACTCGTGTCTGGGATGTATCAAGTAGTGCAGATTTGCCCGGCTGGCCCAGACTATGGGAGAGTCCAGTTCCTCCGATAGGGACAGATCACTGGACACCGCATCGTTGGGTATTTTCAGATCATTGTAACCCGAGAAGTTCAATCCCGTTTCCAGATCCAGGCTAAACTGTCCATAGAGTGAGATCAGACTAATCAGCATTATAAATAGGGTGATTCGTGTTTTCATTTAGTGCTCCATATTATTTTCTTTCTACCAAAAATATAGCCAAACCAGGCATTGTTCCCAAATTCTATAATACAAGTTCAACACGCTCCTCGTGTGGGAATAACCCTGATTCCCAGTCAGCCGTGCACATCTCTCAGATTGTTCTGCAATGATTTCCTGCAGGTAAATTCAAATTCTCAAGGCAGGAGCACAAATATCTTGACTGAATTCATTCTTCCAAAATTGTGTGGACATACAGAGTTTGAGGTACGGAAGATGATATTTACGCTATATGATGGGAGATCCTTTGATACAAAGGATATCCGGGATATTTCTGCCATAAGGGATTATGGTGAAGCCAAGGAATCCATTGGAATGAGTAAGCTGGCCTTTACTGTCTATTTTAGGACAGGCAAATCGATACAGATCACAGATTACTACCACTTTTCGGACTGGGCTCAAGCCAAGAAGAGGCTGTCTGAAATCCGTGAGCAAATCATTCTCCTCAAAGACTCAGAAGCCACACTAAAAGACCCCAAGTAAGCATTCTATCATCCAACCTGTCCCAGCTATCCGCCACTGATCGTATCCCCCCACTTAATTAAGCTCCAACCCCTTACGTTCTTTGGCATCAATCTGTTTGCCGGGCAAGCTATCCCAAAAACAAAGGGAGTGCCGAAGCACTCCCCTTGTGCTTGCTGAAAGAAGCTTTATCTGCTTAGTACGATTCTTCCGCTATGGGTTTTGTCCAGACCGGTCAATCTGTAGAGATAAATACCGCTCTGTACTCTGCGTCCGTTTTCATCGATACCATTCCAATCGAGATTAAGCTCACCGGCAGAACCGATGCTCGAATTCATAGTTCTCACAATCTGACCGCGGGTATTGAAGATCTGCACCTTCACAGCCTGTCCGGCCTTGCCACGAATACTAAGGGTTGTCTGAGTGTGGAAGGGGTTGGGGCTGGCAGAAATACCTTCCACAACGGGAACCACATCTTCTTCATTGGATGTGGGTCCGATTTCGATTGTGACCGAGTTTGAAGGCTCGGACACTACCATCGGATCGTTGAAGAGAGACACTGCATGATAGACATAGGTTCCATCCATCAGGTAAGTATCCGTGAAAGTAGTATTGTTCGGATTGGTGATGGTATTGACCAGGAGACCGCTGCGATAGACTCTGTAACCCACGAATCCTCTGCCCTCAAAGTGCAGGGGACGTTCCCAGGTGCAGGTCACAGTCTGAGGAGCTGAAACCACAGCATTGAAGTTTCTGGGAGCAGGAAGCGGCTCAATGGTAGCCGTGGGAGTGCTGTATGCAACTGCACCAGCCATGCCGTGTTGATCCACGGGGGTCACGCCAAAAACGATCACCTGTCCTTCATCGCTTGCCACAAGTTTATAGAAGTCATTGGTGGCTCCCGGAATTTCCACTGGATTACCGCCAACCATCCGATACCACTGCATTTGGCTGGCAAGTTCTGTATTACCATCTGCATCCACGAAAGTATACTCACCATAGAGATTCTGGTAGATCACAGGAGGTCCTGTAATCACAACATCCTCTGCCACCGGTGCCGTATTCAGGAAACCGGTTCCAGTCATGTTGATCTGGATGCTGGGATGATTTTGCAGGTTGCTATTGATGGTCAGAACACCGCTATAGTTTTGTGCTGCGGTAGGATTGAAACCGACTTCAACCATCAGGTTTTGACCGCCATTGAGTGTGAAATTCGGATTGGCAATTGTAAACACGGGGTTGTTGCTGCTGATGGTGCCGGTCACCTGGGAATCAAAGAAATTGGTGATGGTGAAGGGCAGAGTAGCAGAACCCGTTACGTAGGTCTCGGGGAAACTGAGACTGGTGGTGGAAACAGGAAGCGCTCCGGCAAGACCGGCAAGGGAGTATTTCTTGCCTTGCAGAATCTCTTTGGAACTGGTGTTTTGCAAGAAGACAACCAGCTCCAGCTTGGCAGCATTCCATGAAGCCTGGGTGGCAAAATTTAAATTCACTGTGGTGCTTTCGCCAGTGCCAAGATTGATGGGAGTTCCGCTTTGGTTTGGCACCATCAGACGATTGACGTTATCGACGTGAGTCTGATTGAACCAGTTCTGAGGGATATCCGTCTCGGTGATCACAGCGTGCAGGACCACGTTAGTATTGGTGTCTGCTTCGGGTTTGGAAACAGTGACAGCCAGTGAATAGTTCAAGCCGTCGTTGGTTCCTGTGGTAGCTATGGTATACTTGGAAGGAATTGCCAGACGTGCATTGACTCTGGGCAGATAGTTATTATACATTGAGGCAGTACCGCTACCGCCAACGTAAGGATTCTGACCGTCAAAATTTGCGGTGGGATATCCAGAAATAGCATAGTAGGAATTACGGGCATTGGAATAGGTATTGGCATAGGGATCGCCATTATGGTTTTTAATAACGGCAACAGCATGTCCATTCTCTAAGAGATCATGACATCCCATGGCAGCACCCGGGCAATATCCGCACCAGGTACCTGTGCCTACCTCAACAACGACCAGTTCACGTGGAACCGCGAATACCACTGACACCAAGGCTAAGAGGGTCAGTACTAACAATGAGCATTTGGGCATTTTTACCTCCCATTCGGTAATTCTTAAGTTTATTTGATAGATTCGAACCTGTAACTCTTTCAGAATTTGACAGGCTCCATATTATAACGTCAAGCAATTATAATTCCAAATCCGGTCGTGATGAGTAGTGTTTTCAAAGAAATTGGGGCTTCAGACCGGATTATATCCAAAGATGAGTCTTATCTCACGTTTGGCGTGTTCTGGGGAATCAGAGGCGTGCACGGCATTTTCCGTGACGCCCTCGGCAAACTTATACCTAATGGTATGCGCTTTCCTTTTGGCAGGATCGGTATCTCCAACCAATTCACGCAGAGAGGCAACAGCCTCATGATGTTCCAGTAGCAATGCAATAGTGGGGCCAGAGCACATGAAAGCTATCAGGCGTTCATAGAACTCCTTGCCCAGATGTTCACAATAAAACTCTGCAGCCAATTCCTTAGTAAAGCTGATGATCTTGATGTCTCTCAGCACAAAAGCATGAGATTCGACAATTGAGATGATCTCCCCCGCATGCTTGTGCATGATGGCATTGGGCTTGATCAGAAGCAGGGTCTTTTCGCTCATTTACCTGAATAAACAGTCTCAATATAATCCAAAGCAGCTACTTTGATGGCGATGTCCCGGTTTAAAACACGGCTCATCTTTATTTTATGGAAGAGTATCTCGATCCAGATCTCGTAAACTTCGCTGGGTTTAAACTCGATTCCGGTGTATTGTTTGAGCATTTCGGGATAAAACTCGTCGCGGTCGGCATCCACTCTGCCCAGCACCAGCTTGTAGTTATCGCTACAGACGTCGTAGTCTTTAAAACGGACATCTATGACGGCATAACCGAGTTTCAAAAGATTCTCGAAGTTGATTTGAAGATCGTTCACTGCTAACATTTCTATACTCCATGGTTTTATTTTCTCGACAAAATCCCAGCCCTGCTGAGACTGTATCCAAAATGTGAGCTTTTACCCAGCCGTCAAGAAGAATATTGGCTTTGGGGTACCGATAGCAAAGCGGGCACCCTTCAATAAGAAAATGAGATGGTGTAAGCCCCTCTCTGGATAACATAAATCAACAAGGTGTGGAATGCAAAATGGCAGATTTTAAACTTGTATCAGAGTACAAACCAGGCGGAGATCAACCTCAAGCCATAGCAGAATTGGTCAAAGGCTTAGAGGAAAACAAGCGTCACCAGGTTCTTCTGGGCGTTACTGGTAGCGGTAAGACCTTTACTGTGGCAAACGTGATAGCCCAAGTCAACCGTCCGACCTTGGTGCTTTCTCACAATAAGACCTTAGCTGCTCAGCTATATGGTGAGCTCAAACAGCTTTTCCCTGATAATGCAGTAGAATACTTTATCAGTTATTACGATTACTACCAACCAGAAGCCTATATTCCCGGCAAAGACATCTACATTGAGAAGGATTCTGATATCAATGAGCAGATCGAGAAACTACGCCTGAGGGCGACTATGAGTCTGATGGAACGTCGCGACGTTATCATTGTGGCATCAGTATCATGCATTTATGGATTGGGCGTGCCGGAAGAATACCGCGAAGCCCTGATCCGGGTGGAAAAGGGTCAGAAGATGGATCGTGACGATCTGATCGGAAAGCTGGTCAAAGCGCATTACAGCCGAAATGACATTGCTTTTGAGAGAGGGTCTTTCCGAGTCCGGGGCGATGTCGTGGATATCTATCCCGCCTATCTGGAACACTGCCTCCGAGTAGAGTTTTGGGGAGATGAAATCGTTAAGCTGGAGAAGCTGCATCCCATCTCCTACAACACCTTGGGTGAAGTGGATGAATATCCCATCTATCCTGCCATCCACTTCATTATGTCCGAAGACAAGCTTCACAGAGCACTGCACTCCATCGAATCTGAGGCCGAGGAAAGAGTGAGATACTACCTGGATAACCAACGCTATGTAGAGGCAGACAGGCTCAAGCAGAGAGTAGCTTTTGATCTGGAAATGCTGAGGGAACTGGGCTTCTGCTCCGGGATTGAAAACTACTCACGACATCTGACCAATTCCGCACCCGGAGAACCCCCCAGCTGCCTCTTGGATTATTTTCCCCAAGACTTTCTCTTTATCATAGATGAGTCTCATGTCACTATCCCTCAAGTACATGGAATGTATGGTGGAGATTACACCCGCAAGAAGAATCTGGTGGAGTATGGTTTCAGACTACCTTCTGCTTTCGATAACCGACCTTTGAGATTTGAGGAGTTTGAACGCTATATGCGGAGTGTGATCTTTGTCTCTGCCACCCCAGCTAATTACGAGCTGGAACTGACTCAGGGTGAGATCGTGGAGCAGGTGATTCGCCCCACCGGTTTGCTGGATCCCGAGATCGAGATCAAGCCTATCAAGCACCAGGTAGATGATCTGATCGCTCAGATTCGCCAAAGAGCAGAGAAGAAGCAAAAAGCACTGGTGATGACTCTTACCAAGCGGATGTCTGAAGATTTGACCACCTACCTGGTCAATGCCGGCATCAGAGCTTGCTATCTGCACAGTGAGATTGATACCATTGAGCGAGCCCGGATCATCCGTAGCCTGAGATTAGATGAGTATGATGTGATCGTGGGCGTGAATCTACTACGGGAAGGCCTGGACCTTCCAGAGGTGTCGTTAGTCGCCATCCTCGATGCAGACAAAACCGGCTTCCTACGCTCAGCCCGTTCTCTGATCCAAATCTCCGGCCGTGCCGCAAGAAACGTAGAGGGAAAAGTAGTGCTATATGCGGATGAAATCACAGATGCCATTGCGCACACAGTTTCCGAAACCAAAAGGCGTAGAGAGAAACAGCTGCAATTTAATCAAGAGCATGGCATCACGCCCCAGACCATCCTGAAGACTCTGGATCAGATTATGCAGTCAACCGCTGTGGCAGAAGGATATGATCAGGAAACCAAGGCTGAGAAGACCGATTCCAAAGCCAAGAAGCAGGAGTTTATGGACTATCTGGAATTGGATAACAAGGATAAGATCATTGAGCTGCTGACCAAAGAGATGCGGAAAGCCTCTGCCAAGCTTGACTTTGAAAAAGCTGCTGAACTTCGGGATAGGATTCTGGAGTTACAGGGAAGTTTTGAGACTACATAGTATGATCTTCAAAGATGTTTGTGGATCCACCTCTCGATGCTCCCTCAGACGATTCTTTAGCGTAGCTTTAGTGTAGCCTTAACGATCCCTTAGCGAAAGCTATAGAATCTCTTATCCTATAGTTAGTTACAGCAAATCCGCTGACTTAGGAAGCTATCTGTAAGGCTGGGAAAAGGATACGAAGTTCTGGCCCTTAGATGAAGTGAGTCTTTGGCATAGATTGCGTTGGGAACCTGGTTGAAGACAGAAGTTAACGGATCAGTTCGCTTTGATGCAGCGACCCTTGAAGAGCTTCCCTCATGCGCCACTGCCAATTGCCCAAAGCTGTGCCGGGAACGTTCATCCTGGCCTCAGCTCCCAAGCCTAATAGGTCCTGCATTGGAATCACCAATTGATGACAGGGTGCCATCTTGGCAGTGCGGATCAAGAACTCTGCAGCCCGGGCAGGCTCGAGCTCCTCTCCCTCATGGATAAACCCTTGCTCTATGCAGAAACGGCGAAAGTTCTGTGCGCTGGAGCTTTCCGGATCCAGCTCTTCAAACCATTGTCGAGATGTCTTATTGTCATGTGTGCCTGTGTAGATCACTCTCGTGGAAGGGTATTCTCTCACATTGGGAACGCTATCCTCAAAGCAGAACTGCAGAACAATCATGCCAGGAAATCCGTGTGAATCACGAATATGGCAAACCTCATCGTTCAATACCCCAAGATCTTCTGCGATAAAACGCTCCACCGGATACTTGGAGAGCAGCGTTCCAAAGAACTCATCAGGAAGCGCTCTTACCCACTCACCCTCTTGAGCAGATTCGGCCTTGCCATCAATCTCCCAATAGTTTACATAGCCGATAAAGTGATCTAGGCGAAGAACGTCAAAAGTCTTTAAAACTTCTGATATCCTGCTGATAAAGAAATCAAATCCACTCTCTTTTAGCACTTGCCAGTTGTAGATGGGATTTCCCCAAAGCTGACCTTCATCGCTGAATGCATCAGGTGGCACTCCCGCTACTTTTTGCCTTTTTCCTTGGTGATCAAGCTTGAACAATTCCTGATTCGCCCAAACCTCAGCACTGTCGTAGGAGAGGTAGAGAGGGATGTCACCCACCAAGCGGATGGAATTGGCAGCAGCGTAGTCTTTGAGCTGCTTTAGTTGCTGTTCTGCCAATAGCTGGGTTGCAGCCTGTTCCAGCATAAACTCCCTGTTGCTCGTCATCAATTCCAGGAATAGCGCTTCGCTAAAACATCTGTAGCTATCAGGCCAATCATACCAAGAAGAGTTACCAAGCTGCTTTGAGAGACAGATATAGGCCAGATATGGCTTGAGTTGAGCAGGAATACTGCTTGTGATCTGATCTTCACCCCTGGACTGCACCAGCCTGGCTGCAGCAAGTTTGAGTAAAGCCTCTTTCTCAGTAATCATCCTTTCAAATTCCACCTTCCCAGCATTGGGAAGCTCTGCAGCGGCCAATTCCTCTGCTGTAAGCAGGCCATCTCTACCCAGAAACTCTGGTGAGATAAGATAGGGATTGAGTGCAAAGGCTGAAAGTGGATTGTAGGGAGAGTTTCCGTAACCTGGGTGATTCAGAGGAAGTAGCTGCCAAGAGCTGAAGCCTTCAGCTTTGAGGAGGTCCACCAAAGCATAGGCCTCAGGACCAAAATCGCCTATGCCATATCTGCCCGGAAGGCTACTGATGTGAAGCAGAATTCCGAGTTCTTGCATCTCAGGACTGACAGATTTTTATTAGTGCCAAGCTTAGTAAGAGCTTGGGATCTGTATTTATAGATTTCAATTGACTATCCAGATCCAGCAGAACATCAAAGACTTTTTCCAGAGCGGCAAGGTTGTAGTTCTCCGCCAATACTGGATACTCATTTCTTTGAGATGGATAGAGCTCACTTAGATGCTTTTGGCTTATTTCGGCGTTGCTGATGTGTTTGGCCCTGAGAATTCTTATCTTCCAGACGATAGTAAAGAAGCGCTGAATAATCGCCACAATACCTAGAGGTTCCTGCTCTGAATCCAGCATAAGGCTTACAGATTTGAGACAGTTATCGAGCTGACGCCGTCCCATTGCCCGCAGGAAATCCACTTGTGTACCCAAGCGGGAACTACCGATACACTTCTCGACTTCTGCTTCGGTGATGATCTTTCGATCTCCGGTTAGAAGAAGAATCTTATCCAGCTCCGTTCTGGCAGTGGCATAATCCAGCTCTACTTTGGCAGTAAAACTCTCCGTGGCTCGGGGATTCATAGTCTTTCCGGAAATCTTTAGCTCCTGTTGCAACCAGTCTTTGATCTGGCCAGTGAACTTGGGTTTTTCGCAGGGAAAATAGTGGCAGGCCTCTTTAATCTTCTTCCAGTTGCCCATGCGGGAATCTATCTTTTCTGCTTGAATGATCAGGCTTTGGCTCTCCAAGGGTGAAGCGAAGTAAGCTGCTACGATATCCAGTTCCGCTTTCTTCATAGCATCGGCATTCTTGATAATGATCAGCTTCAGATCCGCAAACAAGCTAAGGCAGTCCAGTTCGTCATTTAACTGATAGGCTTTTACTTCATCCCCATAAATAATACTGAGAGTCACGTCCTTCTTTCTAAGGGCTTTGCGAACGGCCTCTGTGTAACGATCCAGCCAATAGACATCCGGACCCACCAGAAGATAGTTTTCTCCTATTTTGGCATTATGAAGCAGTTTATCGTAGTTTTGCTGTTCCGGAGTGCTCATATTATGACAATCAAGATAGTTATCAGGGCAATCAGCCAGCAATAGTAGGAGAAGTACTTCAATTTACTCTGCCTGATGAAGCCTATCAACAGAGATATAACTGCATAGCCAGAAACTGCGGCGAAAAGGAAACCCACCAGGTAGGGAAAGATTTGTGCAGCTTGAAGAGAGCGTAGAGTAGCAAGCTCTTTCAGATTTGCCCCCAAAATGGCTGGGATACTGAGCAGAAAGCTATAATGTGCGGCGTCTTTCCTTTTCAATCCGGTCATTAGTGATACTGCAATGGTGGTTCCGGAACGGGATATCCCGGGAATAATCGCGATGCCTTGTCCCAAGCCTATGATAATGCTACGCATCAAGCCCATTGATGAAGCCGGAATGCGGCAGTCCTTGATGGTATCCGAGATAAAGACCAGGAGTCCGGTGATTCCCAGCATCATAGCTATCAGTAAGGGATTGGGGTTCTCGAAGATACTATCGAGTGGATCTTGGAAAAACAAGTAAAACACACCTGTAACTACAGTGGAAACACCCAAGTAGAAGATCAATAGTCGATTGTGAAAATGCACCTGGTTATCCAGGCTATTTCTCCAACGGAAGAGAGAAACCAAGAGAGCCCAGAGGGTCTTTCTGAAATAGATTAGTACCGCCACCAAAGTGCCCAGATGCAAGAAGATATCAAAAGCCGCTCCAGCACTTTCCTGAGTATTCAGGAGGATCTGAGCCAGCTTCAGGTGCCCGGAGCTGCTGATTGGAAGGAATTCAGCCAGTCCCTGTATTATTCCAAGTAAGGCAGCTTTGAAGATTCCCATATTTTTTACCTCACAATATCTGTGGAAGATCTGTCTGCCCCAGAGCTGAGACAGGAACAATGTTGAAGCCTTCTGCTTCCAATCTTTGGATAAACCTGCGCAGATAGTTCAATTTATCTCGATTGTGACAGTGTGTAATCGCAATCAGATTGGGATTGGTCTGGGACATATTAACAATCTGCTGAAATTTTGCCTCAAAAGTGGCATCCGAAACATCCGGGGAATCCAGGAAGATTTTATTCTGAAAAGCTGGAATGTGAGCTTTCTGAGCTGTTTGATAGGCTACGGAGACATTGGTGGTTCGGCTATCCAGGAAGTATTTACCCTTCTCTCGCAGGACTTTCATCACTCGTTCCATAGTTAGCTCATCTGAGGTTGCCAAGCTGCCCATGTGGTTGTTTATGCCCTTGCAATAGGGAAGCTGGTGGATAAAGCGGTTCAACATTCTCTCTATCTCAGATTCTGTCATCCGCACCAGTATAGCCTCAGGTCCCGGATCCACTCCGGGATACCCGATGGGCTCCATGGGTACGTGAATCAATGCCTCTCTGCCCTGGGCTTGAGCTTTCTCCATTGTGAGACTGCTGTGGTTCTGACCTGGGAGTATGGCAAAACTGACTGCCCGGTCCAGCGCAAAAAAGCCATCTAGCAACTCTCCGCCAATGGTGCCAAAATCATCGACTACAATGGCGATATTCTTACCGGTACTGCGGTTCTGATAGACTGTGCTATCGTAATAGAGCTCCACTTGACTCTTGCGTTCCACCTCGTTATGCTTGAAGATCAGAACCTGCTTATTGCCAGTTTCTGTTCCCCTCACCAAAACGCCCCCTCGCAACTCCACCTGGCCTTTGACTATCATGTTTGCAAAGGTCAGATCTGTAGAGCTACGGTCCAAGGGAAGCTTATAAATATCAAGCTCCTCTGTATACGTTTTACGCAGCGCATTCTCTGGAACATTCAGCCTCTGAGCGGCTTCCTTGATGGCAGTATCAAGCAGATTCTCACCCACAGGACTAGTCTGAATCTCTCCTTCAGCACCTTGGGGACTTTGGCTAACCGGCACTTGCTCCGGTTCCTGTGTGTCGGGGTTCTTTTGGGTGCTTATCCACCAGATCAGTGCGACAAGCACCAGCCCCGCCAGAACATAGTACCAAATCTTGTTGCTATGCTTGTGGCTCTTGTGTTTCCGTGTTTTTTTGGGCATTCCTAACCTTCAGTTTTATAGGGTGTATATGGCTTAGAAGCATTTCTCCCAAAAGTGTAAAGGGGGCAAAAAGCAGGTTGGAGACCAGAAATGCTATCAAGATGATTATGACATTGTAGAATACTTCACCACTATGCTTGGCGGATAGTAACTGCAATTGAACTCCGTCCGGAACGATGCTATTCATGTACTCGATCAACAGGCTAACTCCATTGAAGACAACCAATCTGTACAAAACCACCGAGCTAACTACCGTCAGCATGATCACCCCCGTAAAGAGGAGCAAAGTCATGGGGGTTCTTCTGCCAAAGAGGATCACGTAGTTTATTGATCTATCTATGCTATAGCCTCTTTGGCGAAACGGAGCAGTCCAGACACTTTGAATATAGTAAAACATGATCAGGGTTAGAGACAGATATTGAAACAGACTGGCATAAATCCTTCGAATGGGTAGCTTGATCCCATAGAAATAGTCCAGAAATGAACCCAGAACATAGATCATGATCGCTACAAACAGGATCAGAAACAAGCCTTTATGGATATCCAGAGTGTATCTTACCAATTCCTTTTTCATGCTATTTGGGTCAGGATTCACCCGCAGATAGCTGTAGAACTTCAGAAAGAGGAAGCCCACATAGAGAAACACCAGGAGGAAAAGGGTAAGCGGAAGCTGATGTACCTGCGTGTTCAGCAGATCGGAAAACCACTTCACCAAGCTGGTGGAATCAACCCAGAAGAATATCAGCATCGGATAAAAGAAGATCTGGATTCCGTTCCAGGATCCAAACAGGACTTTCAGGGCTATTCTGGCCAAGTCTTTCATTAGTTCTTTATCCTTTCCTTTGCTTATTGTTTACACAGCCGTATCAGAGGTGAATCTCCAGAGCTTCTCTCAACCTTG
Source organism: Candidatus Cloacimonadota bacterium (assembly GCA_036584515.1). Classification (GTDB taxonomy): domain Bacteria; phylum Cloacimonadota; class Cloacimonadia; order Cloacimonadales; family Cloacimonadaceae; genus PHBP01. The sequence continues at coordinate 18,143 of JAZHDE010000174.1, forward strand.
AGATTAGCTCCTTTTTGCCCAGAATCTCCCAGATACTGGGCAAATCCGGTCCGTGCTCCTGTCCTATCAAAGCAAGCCGTAGGGGAGTGTAAAACTGCTTGCCTTTGATGCCGAGTTCCTGCATGGCAATTTTGGGCAGATCTGCCAGGGCCAATACTCCAAAACCGGCATCTGGTGTATCAAAGAGCTCCAGAAAGTACTGCATAATCCTGCGGGATTCTTCGGTAGCAAGAATTTCCTGCGTCGCCTTGGAAGGTGCAGTATGGTTCAGGAAGATCTTGCAGTAATCCACCAATTCCGGCAATAGAGTACAGCGTTCGCGAGCAATTTCTATCATCTTCAGGTTTGTGGCATTATGCTCCAGCTCAAATCCCTGGGCAAGGAAATAGGGTTGAGCTCTTCTTAAAACATCGTCGAGATCAAGTCCCCGCATATAGATCCCGTTCATCCAATCCAATTTGGTCAGATCAAAAACGGCTCCGGCTTTGTTGACACGTTCCAAGCTAAAGACTTGGCAGAGTTCCTCCAAGCTATAGACCTCTCGATCGTCAGCAGAGTGCCAACCTAATAGGGCAATGAAGTTTATGATAGCTTCTTTAAAGTATCCTTTTTCAAGATAAGAATCCACGGAAACGTCATTCATCCGCTTGCTGAGCTTGCTTCTATCCTGATTCAGAATCAAGGGTAGGTGCACCCACAGCGGAGCTTC